>JANQIZ010000027.1 GCA_028281895.1 Dehalococcoidia bacterium | reverse complement strand
CAAGACTGGCGGCCGTAGCGTCGCACACAGACTCTGCTCCAGCCTCTGAGGCCAGTTCAGAAGCATCGGAAGGCGAGAGCTCGACTGAAGCTTCAGGTGACGTCACTATGGCGAACCAGCTGGCCGCCCGCTTCACAGACCCTGGCCAGGCCAGTGTCATGGTCCTCGTACTGGTAGCAGCCGCTGCCGGAGCCTGGGGGCTGATGAACATCTGGCTCTCAAGGAATGAGGGAGCGTTGGACTTCTGGGCAGAGGTCACATGGACGCTGCACCTGATCGTGCCAGCGATCATGCTGCCGATCATCCTGTGGTCGATGTGGCAGGTCGTAACGTCGCCCATGGCCCGCGCATCTAAGACCCTGCTCTACGATCCGTTCCGTCTCACCACGATAGCTATCTTCTTGATCGCCTATCTTGGTGTCGTGGACATGGTGTTCCACACGTGGATCTACAGAGAAGCGCCTCCGGCGTTCATCTGGGACACGGTGGCCGAAGACCTCTTCAACGTCGTTGGCAGAGTGGCCATCTTCGTGGCTCTGCAGGCGATCATGGCTGCGCTGGCGCTTGGCAAGGAACCCGCAGAGGTAGCAGCAGAGTAGCCGTACTAAAAAGACACCTCGCTTCCCTCAGGGCCGGCAGTAAAAGCTGCCGGCCCTGAGTTTATCTGCGATGACTATCTAAATAACGCGATTACCGGCCGCGGCGCACCTTCTGAGCCGCAATAGAACAACTGTTTCACGCTGACGTTCGCTGGTCATGAGCCAAATCAGGATTTCCAGTTCACCTGAGAGCGGATATTCAGTTCGAGATCGATAATTACCCGCTTCTCGTACATGAGCCTGTTGAATTAATCACAGAATATCGACGGACACCGTACGTTTTGAGTTGCGCCTATCGTCGCTCGATAGCTACGATACGTTGCCCGCAATCTGTATCGTGGCGATAATCCGCGATTTTCCGGGAGTGACCGGCATCTCAACCAGACCCTGGTCGAGCAATAGAATCGACGAACCGGCAGACGCCAGCTTCGCAAAGTGGGGCCTGGCGGCGCTGGTCGTTCTGATAATTCTGGCGCTCCTGGTTGGCGCACAGGCGGAGTGGCAGCAGGCAGGCGCCAACACAACGGGCAGCACCGGCACCGGTGGAACCGGCCCTGTACCAACGCCCACCCACACGCCAAGTCCAACTCCGACAACTGCCGCTACAGCTACTGCCACGCCAGGTGGAGGTAGCGGCGGCGGCGGAGGAGCTCCTCCGCCGCCCGGACCGACATCAACTCCTCAGCCGAGCCCTCCAGGTAGCCCGGTCAACGTGACCGTGACTCCTGGCGACCGCACAGTGCTGATCACATGGGAAGCGGCGACGTCAGATCCAGCGGCGCCAGTGACCGGCTACAGCGTCAATCTCTTTGGCACATCAGTCCAGATTCCATTGGACGCAGACGCTCGAGAACTATCATGGGGCGGCCTGGTTAATGGCCGTTCATATAGCTTCCTGATAAGAGCACTGAACTCGGCCGGGCCAGGTCCGGCTGCCTTCACTAAGCCAACAACCCCCTTCGGGCCGCCAGAAGCGCCCCTCGACGTGCGCTGGCTGATGGTAGGCGACAGTCTGATCCTCCTGAGGTGGCGCGCTCCAGAGTCTGACGGTGGATCGCCAGTAACCGGCTTCACTGTGCGTGCGACCGATGCAGACGATCAGGTCGTTATGGAGGATACGGTGTCCGACCTCGAACTCACCGTTCAGGCGGCTGATCTGCCTGGAGGCGCTACGGTCACGTTCACAGTTGCTGCTGCGAATAAAGCTGGCGAAAGTGAGCCTGCGACCGCAGAGTCGGATACTGGCGAAGTGACCGTGCTGGTGGCCGAATCGGCGCCAACAGCGACGCCAACCGCTCCCACGCCATCAGAGACGCCCACACCACCGCCGCCGCCATCAGGCCCGCCGCCATCAGGCCCGCCGACGCCTACGGCCGACCCTGCAGCCACTGCTACACCAACACCTGCTCCCGAGCCAGAGGTTATAGAGACGGCGACTGCAACTGCGATCCCGGCTCAGACACCTGCTCCATCTTCAACGCCAACTGTGGCTCCGGTCATCGCTCCCGCGCCAACCTCAACGCCGCAGCCCACGGCGACGATGTTCCCGCTGCTAGAAGATGCTCCGCTGTCTGGTTCGGGTTCCGACCAGACGATCCGGTTCGCAATAACAGCAGTCCTAGCGGTCGCCGCCAGCGCAGTTACGTTCCTGGTAGCGAACAAGCTGTCACAGGGCTACTTCCTCCGTCGGAGATAGCCATAGCCTGTTCAGGCGTTTCACGAGGATTTGGGCCAGAGCACTCGTCAGTTAAAGCGTGTTGCCTCGCGCTGTGCGAATTGCGCAGGTTTACTTCTTGCGCTTGAGTGTCCTGAGCCGCAGCCCGAAGAGACTCTCCAGGACCAGTCGGTGATGCTCACAGACGAACAGACGCAGTTCGCGCAGATCACCGGCGTGCTTCACCCGCGTGTCGCCGATGTTCGCGTCGCACGGGTGGCTCTGCTCCTGGCCAGCAGGGGCTGGCTTAGTGGAGGTGAACTTGAGGATATTGCTGGGGCCACTCATCTGTCATCCGCTCTTGTCCGCTACCCCTCGCTCAGCAATAAGGCTGGCAGGCTCCCGGCTTTGCGGCTCCGGAAGCCTGCCATCATCTCTTTCTTCAAGAACCTAGTCTGTGGCTCTCCTGCCCTGGGTCCGGTATGCCCACAGGTACGTCGGCACAAGCAGCCCAGCCAGGATGATCATTGCGATCCACCAGAACACGATCCGGCCGCTTCCACCTTCATCAGCAGCAGGGCTGATCGATGCCACCGGCAGCAGTGACTCCTGTGAGTCTGCGGTCGGCGTCTCTACAGGCAAAGGCTGCGGTTCCTGTTCTCCTCCCTGGCCGGGCTCCGGCTCAGGAGTAACAACCTCAGGCTCCGGCTCAGTGACGGCCGGGTCTCCAGGCGTGCCAGGCTCGCCCTCACCTGTGCCCTGACCGTTGTTCTCTGTCGCCTCTTCGGGAGCAGGCGCATCCTGGACCCTGGCCAGCAGGAATGTCGAGAATCCGCCCGCCTCACCGGTGAATCTGGCCGTGCACAGCACCTGGCCATCCACCGTCTCGCAGTTTGCGAACGCCGAGTGCGTCGAGCCATCTTCCGACCGCTTAACGATCACAAGCTGGCCTGATGTGTCGAGGAGCGATGCGAACTCTTCCTCGGTCAGCAGGAACGTAACCACGTTTGTGCCGAGCTGTTCGTTAATCTCTGCATCGATCTCCACATCAACTACTGCCAACACATCTGTTGAGCTCTCAGCATCGCCAGTCGCAGCTGCTGCTGCAATCGACAGGAGCTGGCTCAGCATGCCCTGCGGCAGAACCGGGTCAACACTTGTGACGACAGTCGGCACTACCGGCAGTCCGGCCGCAAGCACCTGGAATATCGCAGTTGGGTGCGTGTCGCCTTCAGCCATAGCGCTCACCGTCAGTGACAGGTCGCTCAGTTCCAGGCCGGATCCAATCGTCGAGTCTGACCTGATCAAGCCTGTGACCTGGAGGTTCGGCGCCAGTTGGAGCGTGACCCGTGCTGCGCCGTCCGCAAGCGGCTCGACAGAGAGCGGGCCTTCCTCAAATGCCGTCAGGCCGGAGAAGTCGATCTGCGCGTTCGGGTCAGGGTCGCCCAGCGTCAGGAACGGCACGCCGTTCACGATGCTGAGGCCGATTCCGAACGAACCGCCTTCCTCAACAGGACCAAGTCCGAACAGGGCCGTTATGTTGGCCGCTGATTCAGAGCCAACTCCGGCAGACCATGCCTGTCCGGCGATCAGCTGCTGCAACAGCACGCTCGTAGCTGTCGTCAGATCGAACCTCGGGCTCCACTCAGAGAATTCACCCTGGCCGGCATCGTTGATCGCTGCGACCCTGAACGACGCATCAAGCGCAGTCTGGGGCACATCGACCGAGTGCTCGGTGGAGTCAGTCGAATCGGACGTGACACCAGTACCGAAGTCGACCTCAACTGCGTACGAAGTGATCGGCACACCGCCGTTTTCGCCAGGCAGCCATGTCAGGCTCAATGGAGCGCCCTCAACAGCGCCCTGGGACAGTGCCAGGGAGTGAGGAGCAGACGGTACCGTCCTCGGGATCAGGCCGAACACGTTCATCGGCTCACTGAACCCGGCATCGTTGAACACTCGGAACTGGACCGAGTACTCGGTTCCGTTCTCAAGACCGTGCAACGTGAACTCGGTCATCTCAGGGTCGATGAGTGCGCTCGTTCCATCGTCCAGGAGGACGCGGTATCCAGACACCGTGCCAGGGGCAGGCGTCCACACGAGTGCGATAGATCCGTTGCCAGCTTCAGCGCTAAAGGTCAGCGGAGCCAGCGGAAGAGCAAGCTGCTGAACCTGCGGCGCAGGGTTGCTGGCCGGTGGTGCGGCGCCAGCTGCCGGAGGAGGACTACTGGTCGTAGTGCCCGTCTCATCGACATCTTCAACCGTCACGCTGATCGTCTGGACGCCTGTGAGAGCGCCAGAGTCGGTTACTGTGACCTCAACCTCATACACGTTGTTAGTGTCGTCGTCCGCAGGAGCCTCGAAGTCGGTCGTGATGTTGAAGGACAGAGCGCCGGTAGCAGGATCGATGTCGAACGCCGCGGAGTCTGCGCCACCCGTAATGGAGTAGGTCAGGCCACCACCGTTCTCAGTCTCGCCTTCAGGATCGCTCGAATCCACATCAAGGACAGAGGAATCGCCCTCTGGAACGTTCACAGAGTCCGTTGAGGTGATCGAAGGAGCGAGGTTCTCTACTACATCGGTCACTGTCACGCTGATCGTCTGGACGCCTGTGAGAGCGCCAGAGTCGGTAACCGTGACCTCAACTACGTACACATTGTTCGTGTCGGCGTCGGTCGGGTTCTCGAAGTCAGTCGTAATGTTGAAGGAGAGAGCACCTGTGGCAGGATCAATGTCGAACACCGCGGCATCTGCGCCACCCGTGATGGAGTAGCTCAGGCCGCCACCGTTCTCGGTCTCACCTTCAGGATCGCTCGAAGCCACATCCATCACAGAGGAAACGCCCTCAGGCACTGAAACTGTGTCCGTTGAGGTGATCGAAGGAGCGAGGTTCTCGACCACATCGGTAACAGTCACGCTGATCGTCTGGACGCCTGTAAGAACGCCAGAGTCCGTAACCGTGACCTCAACTACGTACACATTGTTCGTGTCGGCATCCGCAGGCGTCTCGAAGTCGGTCGTGATGTTGAAGGAGAGAGCGCCGGTAGCAGGATCAATGTCGAACGCCGCGGCATCAGCGCCACCCGTGATCGAGTAGCTCAGGCCGCCACCGTTCTCAGTCTCGCCTTCGGGGTCGGTCGAATCCACATCAAGGACAGAGGAAACGCTCTCAGGCACTGAAGCCGTGTCCGTCGAGGTGATCGAAGGAGCGAGGTTCTCGACTACATCGGTAACAGTCACGCTGATCGTCTGGACGCCTGTAAGAACGCCAGAGTCCGTAACCGTGACCTCAACTACGTACACGTTGTTCGTGTCGGCGTCGGTCGGGTTCTCGAAGTCAGGAGCCGACTTGAATGTAATCTCGCCTGTTGAGCTGTCGATGCTGAACGCCGCGGCATCTGCTCCACCTGTGATGGAGTAGCTCAGACCGCCGCCGTTCTCGGTCTCGCCTTCAGGATCGGTAGAAGCCACATCGATCACTGCGAGCTCGTTCTCGGCGACTGACACGCCTGCAGCAGACGTGATCGAAGGCGGCTCATTCACATCTTCAACCGTGACAGTGACGGTCTTCATGCCTGTGAGTCCACCCGCGTCTGTGACTGTGACCTTGACCACGTAAACGTTGTTGGAATCGCTGTCAGTCGGGTTCTCGAAGTCAGGTGCCGTCACGAACGACAGTCCGCCCGTGTCAGGATCGATCTTGAATTCGGCGCTATCAGCGCCACCTGTGATCGAGTAGGTCAGGCCGCCACCGTTTTCAGTCTCTCCATCGGGGTCGGTCGACTCGACATCCATCGCATAGGAGACGCCCTCTGAAACACTCGAAGAATCGGGTGAGCTGACAGAAGGAGCCTCGTTTACGTTCTCAACCGTCACAGTGGCGGTCTTGGTGCCCGTGAGCCCACCTGCGTCTGTGACTGTGACCTCAACTACGTAGACGTTGTTGGAATCGCTGTCAGTCGGGTTCTCGAAGTCAGGTGTCGCCACGAACGACAGCGCGCCCGTGTCAGGGTCGATCTGGAGTTCGGTGCTATCAACGCCACCTGTGATCGAGTAGGTCAGGCCGCCACCGTTCTCCGTCTCGCCATCGGGGTCGGTCGACTCGACATCCATCACAGAGGAGACGCCCTCTGGGACACTCGCAGAATCGGGCGAGCTGATATAAGGAGCCTCGTTCACGTCCTCAACCATCACAGAAACCTGCTGCGTATCGGTCAGTGCGCCAGAGTCTGTAACTGTGACCTCAACCTCGTACACATTGTTCGTGTCGGCATCGGCAGGGCTCTCGAAGTCCGGCGCTGAATCGAATGCAAGCAGACCGAACGTCGGGTCGATGCTGAACAGCGAAGAGTCGGCTCCGCCGGTGATCGAGTATGTGAGGCCGGAGCCTTCAAAATCAGAGTCGTCGGTGGTCTCGACATCCGTGGCCTCAACGATGTTCTCGTCTACGGTCACGCCTGCTGTCCCGCCAGCCCCATCACTGATGATCGCTGGAGCCGCATTGGACTCACCACCCCGGTCCGGGAATCCGAGCGTGCCAATGTCAAGACCGTTGTGGCAGAGGCCAGGAGCCCAGTTCGCCAGCACTGTGATCACACCGGCGTACTGGCCGCCGGGCACTACTGAAGGCGGGTGAAGCGAGAGATCGAGCTTGCCAACCTCATTCGCACAGAGCACCTGGTCCAGGGATGTGCTGTTGAACCATGCCGTACCAGACTGGTAGACATCAGGGTTGAACGGGTCTGAATTCAGACCTTCGGCGAATATCGGGTCGATCCACTGCAGAGAGGAAGCGCTCTTGCCGAACGCGGCATCGAAGACCGTGATCTCCTTCGGTCCAACTACGCCCTGCTGCAGGAGCTTGGTGAAGTGAATTCCAACCTGCATACCGGAGTTACCCGTGTTCTTCACAGTCGGGTACTGCGATGAGCCGAAGTTCGTGTCACCAGGCAGAACCTTGCTGCCGCCGGGGTAGATGTCTCCCCAGTCAATCGTGGTGAAGTCAATCTCCAGGCTGTAGAAGCACATGATGTCGAGCGTGTTGTTCATCACGTCGATCGAGCCATTGGCGACCACGGTCAACTCAACGCGGTACTCACCACAGAGCTGTTCCTTGTGAATTGGCCATTCGGCGTACCAGAGATCCTTCTGGCGCTGGCGCACCAGGTCAAGGAATCCCCAGTCGGTCCTGGTCACCGCGTCCGCAGACACCTGTCCGGTGACGTGCGCGGCGTGGAACATGCTGCCTTCATCGGTAGGTGATCCAAGGTCATCGAGATCGACGATTCCGTCATTGCCGAGCGGGCCGTCACCTGAGTCTGCAAGCTGAACACGCGTGCCGTGAATCTGCGTCTTGAAGGTGCCGTCCGGGTGGAAGATCTTCCAGAACACATCGTCGATCGCCTCGATTCCGTTCGGGTGATCGACGGCCGCCCAGTTTTCGATCAGACGAGCTTCGGGAAGGTCTTCAGCGTTGGGCACAACCTGGATGCTGTTAACCACACCATCTGGCTGCTGGGGCTTGTCTCCAATGAGGTTCTCATTCTCATCGAAGCTATCTACCCGGTCACAAGGGAACCCGGGATCGACAAGCGGGTCGTCGTCCTGACCGTACTGGATTCCAGGCGATACAGAATCGATGTCTGGAAGCTGCCAACTGCACTCGATGTGCGGCTCGGAGCCATCCGTGCCAACGGCAGCTCCCGATGGGATGACTATGTCGTCAGCGCGAGTTGTCGAGACGTTGAATACGAGCACCGAAAGAAGCAGCATAGCCGAGGCCGCCCAGAACAGCCTTAGCTGTCCAAGACGGGCCTGGCGATTTATGAGATTTGCCACCGCTTCCGACTTGATTGCTCGCATATTCAACTCGCAGATCGGGTTCACTTTGCAGACAGATGCAAATACGCGCATTACACCATAGGGATTTCCACCCATATATCGTCACCTTTTGAGTCAAAGAATCGACCTCATAGGCTCAAGCCCAAATACAACTGCGTGAGCTAAAAGGCTCATGTGCACTAGGACCTGTCCGGGTCGAAGGATTTGCCGGGTTTGGCCTCAGCTGCTGGAGAGAGCACCAGGCGGTAGATCCGAACACGAGTCGGTCAGTGCGAGGAAAAGGCCGGCTCTCGCATAGGTAGCGTCATACAAGGCTCGATCGGGTGAGGGCCAGCCACTCGGATCAAGCCGGAGCAAGAGAGCGCTCATACCAGTGTTAATTGACTAAGACGTAACTCGATCTGACAGAGATATCGATGGCCTAAAACAACGCGCGTTATCAGGCAACTTCGAAATGGGCAGAGAAATTGCAGTCAGGCGACCGCGCTAGAAACGTGGCAGTGAATTAACTACGCGTGCACTAGCGAATCACAGAGGACAGGATTACCAGAAGCGCATCGCAGCTTATCGAGCCGCCTTCGCCAGACTATGGGATCTGAGGGGTTGGCGTGATCGGACCGAGCGTGCCGTCAAGGCCGTTCCAGCAGACCTCAGGCGCCCATGCGCCAAGGATCGTCACAGTGCCTGCGTAGTTGCCCTGGGGGAGAGTCGAAGGCGGATGGACCGACATGTCGAGCTTGCCAACCTCGTTGGCGCACAGCACCTGGTTGGCGTTGTTGTCGTAGAACCAGGCGTCATCGCCGGCATTGATCGGATCGATCCACTGCAGGACCGAAGCGCTCTTGCCGAACGCGGCATCAAAGAGGTTGATCTCTTTCGGACCCGGCACCCCAACCTGGAACATCGTCGAGAAGCGGACTCCAACTTGCAGGCCAGAGTTTCCGGTGTTCTTCACCGTCGGGTACTCGGAAGATCCAAACGTAGTGTCGCCAGGGATCACCTTCGAGCCGCCAGGGGTGATCGTGCCCCAGTGGACCTCTGTGAAATCGATCTCGAGGTTGTAGAAGCACTGGATCTCGAGCGTGTTCGTCATCACGTCGATCGCGCCGTTAGCCACAACCGTGGCCTCCACGGTGTAGCGACCGCACATCTGCTCTTTGTGGATGTCCCAGTCTCCGTACCACAGCTGTCGCTGCCACTGGTACATCAGGTCGATGATGCCCCAGTCGACCGCTGTGATCGCATCATCAGAAACCTGGCCGGTGATATGCGCGGCATCCCACATCGTGCCGACCTGTCCCGGCGCGCCAAGATCGGTGATGTCAAGAATCGTGGGATCGTTGTCGAGAAGATCGAAGCCGACCTCTACCTTCTTGCCGTGGATCTGAACCTTGAAAGAGCCGTCCGGGTGGAAGACCTTCCAGAACACATCATCAATATCGTCGATCCCATTGGGATGGCCGACTAGCGCCCAGTTCTCAATCGTTCGGGCCTCTGGCTCGTCTTCTGCATTCGGCAGAACCTGAATGACATTCTCTACGCCATCGGCCATCTCGGCCGTCTCGGCAATGCCCTGGTTGCGGTCACACGGGAATCCCGGATCGATGAACGGC
>JANQIZ010000009.1 GCA_028281895.1 Dehalococcoidia bacterium | reverse complement strand
CGTAGAGCAGTCGAAGCTTTCCGCTTGGAGAGGAATCGTTCCCCGGATAGGCGAATATCCCGCCACGCAGAAGGTTGCGGTGGAAATCAGCCACAAGAGAGCCGATGTACCTGCTTGAGTATCCCTCGCGCTTCAGGCCTGAGACCCACTGAAGATCAGCAGCGTCCCAGGTGAGAGAGTGCCCTTCGTTAGCCGAGTAGACCTTCGTGTTGCCCGGGTCCTTGAGATCAGACTCGGTGAGCATGAACTCGCCGATCTCAGGGTCGAGGGTGAACATGTGAACGCCCTCGCCTGTGGTGTAGACGAGCATCGTCGACGAGCCGTAGATCACGTAGCCCGAGGCGGCCAGATCACGTCCCGGTTGCAGCATGTCTTCAAGGGAGTTGGTCGCGGTGCCAAGCGGTGTCTTTCTGCGGTAGATGGAGAAGATCGTGCCTATAGGAGCACAGACATCGATGTTCGATGATCCGTCCAGCGGGTCGTACAGAACCACGTAGCGGCCGTTTTCCCCGTTCTCAAGCCCGATCGGCTCGTCCTCTTCCTCGGAGCCGATCGCACAGACCAGTCCAGTCGGGGCCAGCGCTCGCTCAAGCTGCGTGTTCGCGATCAGGTCCAGCTTCTGAACCTGCTCGTCCTGGATATTGGTTTCCCCGGTCATCCCGATGATGTCAGCGATGCCGGCCCGGTTCACATCGTGGGAAATACGCTTCGCAGCCAGTGCGATCGCGTTCAGCAGAGACGTGAAATCACCCGTCGCGTACGGGCGATCGCGCTCGTGCTCCAGAATGAACTGCGTGATGGTTGAGGGCTGCCGCTTAATCTGAACGTTCATCGGAACATAACTCGAATCTTGCTTCAAACAGCTGCCAGTTGGACATGCTGCGAACCGCGCCCCGCTCTGATAATACGCCGCTTCCCAACACTCGACGGTGTGAGAAAGCCGTGAACTGGCGCCGAAAAACAACCTGAACATAACGTTCGAGCGTTGTCCGAATTCTGGCGTTGTCCTAGTCTGAATGTAAGTTCGCTGCCATGCGTCAGTGTGAGCACCGGTCAAACTAGGCAAGTGCCCTGAAATTAGCCGGGCAGCGTCCCAAACATCCTGCGATCCGCCAGCTCTTTAGGAACCTCCAATGACATCAGCCTCGCTCAACGAAATCGCCAGAGCCATGGTCCAGCCCGGCAAAGGCATCCTCGCCGCAGATGAAAGCACAGGTACCATCAAGCGCCGGTTCGATGCGATAGGCGTCGAAAATACCGAGGAGAACCGCAGGCAGTATCGAGGCGCTCTCTTCGCTACTGAGGACATAGGCGATTACATCAGCGGTGTGATCCTGTTCGAGGAGACGCTGACGCAGGCCCATGACGATGACACGACGTTTGTGGAGAAGATGCGCAGTCAGGGTGTCATTCCGGGCATCAAGGTCGACAAGTCGACGCATCCGCTGGCAGGCGCTCCCGGAGAGGTGATCACCGAGGGCCTGGATGGCCTGCGCGATCGGCTTGAGACCTACAAGGGCCAGGGCGCAGAGTTCACCAAGTGGCGCGCAGTCATCAACATCGGCAAGGACATCCCCAGCGACAACGCGATCAATGCCAATGCCCACGCTCTGGCGCGCTATGCGGCGCTGGTGCAGGAAGTGGGCCTCGTTCCTATCGTCGAGCCGGAAGTGATGATGGACGGCGATCACTCGATCGACAGGTGCTTTGAGGTCACTGAGAAGACTCTGCTTCGAACCTTCGATGAGCTACTGAGCCAGAATGTTGCTCTCGAGGACATGGTGCTTAAGCCCAACATGGTGCTGTCTGGCAAGGATGCTCAGAACAGGGCAAGCGCGGCAGAGGTTGCGGAGCAGACGGTCAACTGCTTCCTGCGCTCAGTTCCAGCCGCTGTGCCGGGGATCGCTTTCCTCTCCGGCGGGCAGGGCGATGAAGAGGCGACGGTTAATCTCGATGCGATCGTCAAGTACGCCAAGAGTGTCAACGCGCCGTGGCAGCTCACCTACTCATATGGCCGAGGACTGCAAGCAGCGCCACAGCAGGCGTGGCTTGGCAAGGCTGAGAACGTCCCTGCGGCTCAGAAGGCATTCCAGGAGCGAGGACGCGCAAACGCGGCGGCAAGAGAAGGCCGCTACGTGGCCTGATCGTCTGGCTGCTTAGGCGTTGACCACATCTGTTCGCTGGAGGGCATCTTCAACGGTCCCCAACTGGGCGGTGGACGCCAGCCGGGCCAGGACTCATCGAAGGGCGCAGACCGCGATTCGATTCTGCTGACAGCATCTAACCCGTGGCTCCGAAACTGGCGCGCCTCGGCACTCGTGAACAGGCCTTCAGAGACCATACGCGCCAGGTGCTCCTCGTCCTTCCACTCCCAGTCGAGATCACGCTCAGCCACTACATCGAGTTCGTAGTCGACCACATCGAATCCGATCTCGGTTCTGGCGAACGGCCTCTCGATGTTCACATACCAGCGCCGGAACTCTCCTGTTGCGGAGGCGAACATAGCCCATATGGAGTAAGGAATACCGGGATACATGATCCGGACGATGCTCCAGTTGCGCCAGGTCTTCGTCGTGAAATCGCCAGCGCTCCCAACCGGAGCGCCATCGGTTCTGAGCTCTGCGGGTTCGAGGTACTCACTTCCGGCAGACACGTGAAGAACTGTCCGGTCCAGGCTGTCTTCTATGACACGCGCCGCCTGCAGTCGGTCAAAGACCCGTTATGGATCAGGGCTCACATACCTCAGCACAATCTCCGTACCAGAACCGAAAAAGCCCATGCGACCGTCACCTAGTTTGTCGAGAACAGCGATCGCTCACTGCCGGGGCCCGTTCGCATGAACGAACTCTGCAAGCTGTCAGCCTCCTGTTCAAGCAGTGCAATACCTGCCTGCAACCGGTCACTCAGACGCTCAGCCTCAAGAAGCCGCTGAAGCTCCGGGTTCGCAGCCGTTGTGGCGATCATCCCCATGTAGTGCGCAAGCTTGCGCGGGTTCGCTGGAATGTCCGGGTCTGCCTTGAAGACGCCCTGCGATGCCAGCACCGTTCCCAGGTAGCGAAGCGTCGAGTCGTGCGCTGCGAGAATGATCTCATCCGAGGCCATGTCCGACGGATCTTCCTCGATCAGCTCCACCTCGGCCGTCAGGTATGGCCGGACTCGGTTTTCCTCGACGATCTTGAAGCGCTGCTCGCCACTCACTGAAATCGGGATCGCCCCGCGCCGGGGAGCGCCGATCTCGGTGATCAAGACGGAAGTTCCGATGGCGAACGTTTCGACCGATTTGCTCGTGTCGGTGCCGCTCTTGATGAGCACTATTCCAAATCGCCGGTCAGCAGCCATACAGTCGCGCAGCATCTCGCGATAGCGAGGCTCGAATATCTGGAGCGACGCAACCGCACCAGGAAACATCACCATGTCCAGCGGGAACAGCGGAAGCGTTCGGAGCATGGCCGGAGTTTAGCAGTAGTCAGTGCTAGACTCCGGCCGTCGCTTTATATGCCTGTTTGCAGGCGGCGATAACACTCAGCCAGCTATCGAATTTCCGGAGTGCCGCATGCCAGACGTTGTCCGAGAAGCAATCGAAGCAAAGACCGCCGACATCGTGAGCATGCGCCGAAAGCTTCATGCGATGCCGGAGCTCGGCTTCGAGGAGACAGAGACTGCGGCCTTCATCGCTGAGCGTCTGAGAGCAGCTGGTCTTGAGGTGGAGACCGGCGTTGGACAGACAGGGGTTGTAGCGGTCCTGAACGGCACTTCGGACGGACCATCCCTCATGATCCGTGCAGACATCGACGCTCTGCCGGTTATTGAGAAGACCGGCCTCGATTTCGCTTCACAGAACGGCGCTATGCACGCCTGTGGGCATGACGGGCACATCACCATGGCGGTGGCAGCTGCAGAAATGCTCGCAGGTATGAAGGACCAGCTTGCAGGAAGAGTGGTGTTCGCGTTCCAGCCGGCAGAGGAGATCGTGTCGGGCGCGCTGGCGATGGAAGAGGATGGCCTGTTCGACCGATGGAAGTCTGACCGCGTGATCGGCACGCATCTCTGGAACCAGCTCCCGACAGGCTTTGTCGGAGTCAACCGCGGCACAGTATTCGCGAGCGCAGACGCGATCAGGATCGAGGTGCGCGGCAAAGGCGGTCATGGCGCGCTGCCTCACCAGACGGTAGATCCTGTCGCCACAGCGGCACAGATCATCTCCACGGCGCAAACGATCATCAGCCGGGAGGTATCTCCCAACGACATGGGAGTCGTTACATTTGGCCAGGTTCACGGCGGCAGCGCTCCAAACGTGATCGCCGATTCGGTGATGATCGAGGGAACTGTCCGCGCATACAGGCCAGAGGTGCGAGAGCAGATATTCGACGCGATCAACCGCATCATCTCGAGCGTTGCAGAGAGCATGCGCGCATCCGCCACCTTCGAACACCTGTACGGCGCGCCACCGG
>JANQIZ010000381.1 GCA_028281895.1 Dehalococcoidia bacterium | reverse complement strand
ATCGACCACCGCGTCACCGACAGCGGGCCGAAACTGGTCGACGAGGCAGGTCACGAAGAAGGTGGCGGTTGCCGGGCGCGGCTCGATTGGCGTGCGTGGCGGCTGGTCCGTCATGAGCGGATCGCTGGATTCGTGAGTTGCATATGATGGATTCTAGCCTTGACCCGGACCGTCCGCACACGCCTATCCTCCAGCTATAGCACCCACGACAAGGAACGGCTCTTCGCCTGATGCGACCTGCGGAGGCAGATCGGTATCAGGGTCTGCGTTCGAAAGGTCATCGCCGCACGCATAGAAACGGACCAGCGAGCGCCGTAGTCCCGAGTCTCTGTCCCTGATCGCCCCTTTCAGCGAAGGAAACTTCACCTCAAGAGCGTCGAGCACCGTTCGCTGCGTCACCGACCCGCTGACCGTCACCATGACCTCACCGCCATACCCGGTCGCATCCGGATCTACAGCCAGACGGCGAAGGTGAAGCGGCAGCCTGACCCTGATCATGCCAGCGTCTGGACCTCGACAGACATCACTGCCGGAAGGCTCTGGACAATTGGCGACCACGTATCGCCGGAGTCAGGCGACATGTAGATGTCGCCGCCGGTTGTGCCGAAGTAGATACCGCACTCGTCGAGCGAATCGACCGCCATGGCGTCACGCAGGATGTTCACGTAGCAGTTTTCCTGCGGCAATCCCTCTGTGAGAGGCTCCCACTCGTTGCCGCCAACCTTGCTGCGGTAGACGACCAGCTTGCCGTCGAGCGGGAAGTGCTCGGAGTCACTCTTTAGTGGGATCACGTAGACGGTTTCCGGGTCGTGAGCATGCACCGCTATGGGCATGCCGAAGTCTGTCGGCAGATCACCGCTGATCCGATGCCATGAATCGCCTGCATCGTCGCTTCGCATCACGTCCCAGTGCTTCTGCATGTAGACCGTATCCGGCCTGTCCGGGTGGATCGCTAGCTTGTGAATGCAGTGGCCGACCTCTGCCGTGGGATCAGGAAGGAAGTTCGATGTCAGGTTGTTGCTCTTGATCTCCCATGTTTCGCCAGCGTCGTCAGACCGGAACACACCGGCGGCAGAGATTGCGCCGAACAAACGCTCAGGGTTCGACTGGTCCTGGATCAGGGTGTGGAGACCCATTCCCGCTGCTCCGGGTGCCCATTCCGAGGCCGATTCATGTGTCCTCAGTCCCGGCAGCTCGGTCCACGAACCACCGCCATCTGTCGACTTGAACAGCGCGGCGTCTTCAGCGCCTGCGTAGACGGTTTCAGCGTCTGTGATCGACGGCTCAAGATGCCAGATGCGCCTGAAGTTCCACGGCTTCTTAGTGCCATCGAACCAGAAGTGGTCGCCAACTTCCGTCGGAAACGTGAACTCGTTGCTTACAGAGCGCCACGTCTTTCCGCCGTCATCCGAACGCTGAACCTGCTGCCCGAACCAATCGGTGTGCTGTGACGCGTAGAGCAGATCGCTGTTCAGAGGCGATGCGTTGACGTGCCAGATCTCGTGTCCGGGGAACGTCAGCTCGCTGACCGACCAGTCCTTCCTTGAGCCGTCCGATTCAAGAATCACTGCGCCTTTGCGAGTTCCCACCAGCACTCTTACTGAAGTCATCGAAACCGCCTTTCAGCACATGCTGCCTGGCCA
>JANQIZ010000313.1 GCA_028281895.1 Dehalococcoidia bacterium | reverse complement strand
TCGGCGCTGATACCGACGTTCTCCAGCGCGTCGTTGACACCGGCCTTGTCGAGAACATCATGACCCGACGAGAGCGTTGACTCGATCTCGCGCTCCCGGCAGATGCGGATCACACGGTTGGCAACCTGCTCGATGTCGTCGAGCCGATGCACGGTCCACCCGGCGGTCTCGGCAGCTTCGGCAGCAGCTTCGAACAGCTCCCCTGCCCTCTCGGCAGCCACCGCCTTCGCCTGCTCGGCCTCTGCATTGGCCTCGGACTCCGACATGGCGAGTCCTGTGGCATCGGGCGGCTCTACTGGCGCACGCTGGTCGCTGCCCAGCAGCTCGCGGACGTTTGCCAGGAACTCTTCGCGGCCAGCCATCAGGACTCGTCCTCGTCTGCTTTTCGCCGCTGCTCATTGAACCGCTTAACGAACGACTCGCCTTCTGGCAGCGGGAAGTCACGACTGGTAGTCCAGCCGCCTATCAGACCGGGCGCTCGGCTCATCCAGCCGTCACTTGAGAATGGCGAAGCGAATGCCCGTCCCAGTCGTGCGCCGCGCTCGAATCGCGACCGGCTCATCATGCCCCACTTCCAGCCCTTCCAGATGATCGGCTCCCACCTGCCGCGTGCCGACTCGTCTGGCTCATCGCTCTCAGCGGTCTTGTGGCGCAGCTCCAGCAGCATGCGAGGGATGTTGATCTTCACCGGGCAGGCGTCGTGGCACGCGCCGCAGAGTGACGAAGCATGAGGCAGGTTCTTGCCGTCCTTCAGCCCGGTGAGCACCGGAGAGACCACCGCGCCGATCGGCCCCGGATAGACCCAGCCATAGCTGTGCCCGCCGACCTTGCGGTACACGGGGCAGGCGTTCAGGCACGCTCCGCAGCGGATGCAGTTGAGCGACTCCCTGAGATGCACGTCGCCGAGAAGCTTGCTGCGGCCATTGTCCATGATCACCAGGTGGAACTGCTCAGGACCGTCTTCCTCGCCCTCCCGCCTCGGTCCGTTGACCATCGTCACGTAAGACGAGATTCGTTGGCCGGTGGCAGAGCGTATGAGAATGCGGAGCATCGTCGACAGGTCACGGATCGAAGGGACGACCTTCTCCATGCCCATCACAGCAACGTGAACGCGCGGCACTGAGGTGGCCATACGGCCGTTACCCTCGTTTGTTACGAGCGTGATTCCGCCGCTTTCGGCCACGCCGAAGTTGACGCCGGTGATCGACATGTCGGCACGCTGGAAGACCTCGCGCAGCTGGGCGCGCGCCTGCATCGTCAGCGCCTCGGCATCGGTCTCGCGTGTGCCGTCGCCATGCTCTGCGAGCAGATCGGAGACCTGCGACATCGATTTGTGGATCGCTGGAGCGATGAGGTGATAAGGCGTCTCACCCGCAAGCTGGATGATGTACTCGCCGAGATCGGTCTCGACAGTCTCGATGCCCGCATCAGTGAGGTAGTGGTTGAGGCCCATCTCCTCAGAGACCATCGACTTGCTCTTTATCACCGTCTTGGTGTCGGTCTCGCGAGCGAGGTCGAGCACGTAGCGGTTGGCTTCGTCTGCGTTGGCCGCGAAGAAGACATTGCCGCCGTTGCGCTCGACATTCGTTGCCAGCATGTCGAGATAGTGGTCGAGGTTGGCGATGGTGTGGTCCTTGATCGCCTTGCCGCGAGTGCGTAGCTCTTCCCAGTGATCGGTCGCCTCGGCCGCTGAGATACGGGCCTTGAAGAAGCCGTTGTAGACGTTCTCGAGTGCGCCCTGGACCTGGCTGTCGGCCATCGTCTCGGCAGCCTTGTCCCTGAAGTTGATAGTGACGGGCTTCATTCTGTTTCACCCGGCGATGCCGCCACTGGGCTGTCTCCTGCGGCTTTCTTGCTGGCTGTCTCTGCGAGCAGTTCTGCGATGTGCAGCACCCGGACGTCTGCTCCGCGTCGCCTGAGGCCGCCTTCCATGTGCATGATGCAGCCGGTATCTCCGGCCACCAGTAGATCGGCTCCGGACGCCTCGACGTTGTCGAGCTTCTCACCGAGCATGACGGTTGAGATGTCTGCCATCTTCACCGAGAACGACCCGCCGAAGCCGCAGCACACCTCGCTGCGCTCAAGCTCGACTCGCTCGGCGTCTCTCGCCTCGCTAAGCAGTTGCTCTGGCTGCCGGTCGATCCCCAGTTCCCGAAGCGCGTGGCAGCAGCGATGATATGCGAGTTTTGTCTCCGCTTCGGAGGGCTGGCTGCCGGGCGGCGGGCCATCGGCCTGCCCGGACTCATCCTGCTCCGGCTGTTCAGCACCGATGCCATCCACCAGGAACTCAGAGAACTCCCACAGCCGGTCGGCGACGCGCTTCACTCTCTCCAGTTGTTCAGGCTCGTCACGGAAGAGAACCGGGTAGTAGTTGCGGACCATCGCTGAGCAGGACCCGGAAGGACATACGATCGGTGTTTCGCCCGGCGAGGAGTCGAACACGTCGAGGAAGCGAGCTGCAACTTCACGCGCCTCTTCCCGAAACCCGCTGTTGAACGCTGGCTGGCCGCAGCAGGTCTGGTCCAGCGGCACATCAACCTCAAGCCCGTGCGACTCGAGCACATCGACCACCGCGTCACCGACAACGGGCCGAAACTGGT
>JANQIZ010000260.1 GCA_028281895.1 Dehalococcoidia bacterium | reverse complement strand
CACAGCAACGCGATAGGTGCCATCACGGACGGCACCAAGTCCGGCCGCTGACTCCCTCTGTGGCACAATATAACCACAACGTCCTTCCACCCATTGGATGGCGCTTCTTGTGAGTCTATAGAAGCCGGGGTAGATCGCTCGCTTCGACCAGCACTCGCAGGGCGCGCGCCTGGTCAAGTCTTGAGACTGCTGCAAAAGCAGGCAGCGCGAAGCACCGTTTGAGTTAGGCCGCCACCTCGAGGATGTCGGCGACGGGTTCCATCTTCCGTTCCTGGTAGACCAGCTGCAGCTGTTGCAGCTCGGTCGCCGTGATGCGGATGCGTTGCCAGGTCTGGCCGGCTCGAATCAGCGTGGCGTAGACGAGCTTGATGCAGCTCTTCTCGGTGAAGAATCGGGGCAAGGTTTTCGATCGACGGCGCTCCTCGACGAAGCTCCGCTCGATGAGGTTGGTGGTGCGCACGTATTTGCGGTGACGCCAGGGCAGATGCAGATGCCCGAGCAGCGATTCGAGATCATCGCTGAGTGCCTTGCACAGGCTGGGCAGATGCTGGCCGTAGTGCTTGAGCAGATCGGCGGCGGCGACCTCTCCGGCCTCGATCGTGGGTGCGTCCCTCACGGCGAGCAGATGCGCTTTGACCTCGGGCCACAGATCGTCGGGGACCTTGACGCTGAAGTTGCGCATACGATGCACCCAGCAACGGATGCGGATGCTGTCGGGCCAGATCTCGTCCACGGCGCGTAGCAGCCCCGGAGCGCCATCGGTGGTCACGCTCAACGGCACCGGTAGGCCGCGGGCAACCAGGTCCCGCAGGAACTCCTTCCAAGCGGCATGGCTTTCCCGATTTCCCAGGGCCAGGGACAGCATGACCTTTTCGCCCTCGGTGGTGATCGCCCAAGCGCACAGCACCGCTTCGCGCTGGATGCCATGCATCCGCAACGGCTCGTAGAGCCCGTCGAGGAAGACGTAGAGCACCGGGATCGAGCTCAGGTCGCGTTGCTGGAAGGTCTCGTATTCCTCCCACAGCGCCTCCGTCACCTCGCTGACTCCGGAGCGTGACAGCAAACACACGCCGTCCTCATCGGTGAAGGCGGCTTCGATGTCCCGCGTCGACAGACCGCGCGCATACATCTCCGTCGCCAGGCGCTGCAAGGCGCCTGAATCGCCTCGGAGGAAGTCGAACAGCTTGGATTGGTAGGCCTGATCAGCGCCTCTCACCTGGGGCACCTCGACCTCCACGCGACCCTCGGCGGTGTCCAGATGGCCCGGTCGATAGCCACTACGATAGCCTTGGCGCTCACCGCGCTCATAGTGCTGGCGACCGATGAAATCGGCCTGCTCCGCCTCCAGGCCCTGCTGCACCATCAGGCCCGTCGCCAAGCGGACCAACTCACTGAGCGCGTCGGCGCCTGAATCGGCGGACGCCATGTCCTGCAAGAACGCACGAACTTCCTTACGCAGCGATTCGCTGGGCTGTACTTTGTCCATGGCAGCGTGGAGTCCTTCCTCGCCCGATCGTCGGGCATGTGGTGATCTGACAACAGGAAGGTACTTCGCGCTGCTCTTGTTTTTGCAGCAATCCTAAGACGTCACCCCCCGTATTCGTCAAGAAGTCTGACCGCAATGTGCTTCAGATCGTCGATGAAATCCACAGCGTCCCCGTTCGAGTCATGTGTCCGGACTGAGTTACTCAATGCTGGCAGTGTAGGCCAGATTCAGTCTCTATAACACAGGGTTCACCTGCGAGCGGCATCCCCGCTGATTCCGAACTACCTGACCTTTGCGAACGCCGATCCAAATAGCTGAACATGCTACGGAACGCCAGGTGCAACCCATGTTAGCGCGCTGACTTG
>JANQIZ010000213.1 GCA_028281895.1 Dehalococcoidia bacterium | reverse complement strand
AAGCAGCCCCACGTTGCGAATGAGGCCGACCAGGCTGCGAGCCGTGAATGCGCCCCGGCTATAGCCGAAAATATAGATCTCGTCATTGTGCTCATATTCACGGACCAGGAAGTTGTAGCAATCCTTGACATCCTGGGTCAGACCGTGACCAAGCCCGCCCCCCGACAACTTGCGAATTCCCGCTTCGTTACCTACTCCGAGCTGGTAGTGTCCGATCTGCTCAACCTGGCCAGCGGCCCGTTTCTGCAGATTGGTGGCCTGGTGAACGAAGTCCACGTTCGTGTCATTGGACGGATTATTCCATGTTCCATCACACGAGACTATTAGTCTTTTCATGGCCGCCTCCCGAGTGCAAATTTCGGGCTATCATACCCTAGTCGGCCAGGTGCAATTTGCGCTCAAATCTGGAGCCAAAAGCGTGAACGAACGCGTATAGGCGTGAATTGCAGTAATGGTGCAGCAAGCGGGATGAGTCAAGATTTCACGAAGTCTGCATTCAGGATCACCGAGTCCTCTCTGGACCTGTCCTCGCATGAATCATTGCCGTACTGGCGACTTCATGATGTGCACGCGACACCGTAGATGGACAGGGCTGCTGCGGACGTCTACGGGAGCCAGAATCGAACGGCTCAAGATGAGCGAGTCGGAGGCTCGTTGGCAAACTGTTGGCGAACGGCACCTGAACCGGTCCGGCCGGAATCAAGAGTAGTCTGTCGCCCAGTTCAGATCTGCTGGTTCCCGGGCCAGGATTCGAACCTGGATTGGAGGATTCAAAGTCCTCAGTCCTACCGTTGGACGACCCGGGAGCGGCGAGTTCCAAGGATATCGCACGAACAACAGCGCAAGCCTGGGACAACGGCAGCAGACTGCCAGGTGAATTGGCGAAGATATCTCTGGCAGGTCGGACAGGCAGGTCGTCACACGCGCTCATGTGCGCGTGCGCACAAACCGTAGTCCCTAGGCGGCCTGTTCCTCGGCATCGGTTTGCAACGCTACCGAGAATGTCGAACCCTTGCCCGGTTCGCTTCTGACCCTCACCGAACCGCCATGAAGCTCTGCTATTCGCTTCACGAGCGAAAGTCCCAGGCCCGTGCCTGGCACTGTATGAGTCAGTTCGGTGTTCGCACGGAAGAACGGCACGAACAGCTGTTTCTGATCTTCGCTGGAGATGCCGATTCCTTCGTCTGAGACTGAGATCAACGCCTGGCCATCGAGCCGAACGACGCTCAGCCTGATCACGGTGTCTGACGGTGAGTACTTGGAAGCGTTCTCAATCAGGTTGCTCACGATCTGAACGATCCTGGCCCGGTCAGCATGCAACCGCATTGGATCGCTCGTTATCTCGGCCACCAGCTCCTGGCTCTTCTCAGCAAGAACAGGCTTTATCTGGTCAACAACATCCCGCATAACCTCATCGATATCGAAGCGCGAAAGCGTGAGTGACAGGTTTCCGGATTCGATACGGGAGACATCCAGCAGATCGCTGATCAGGAACTTCAGATGCAATGCGCTCTTGCTAATGATCTTCGCCTGCGAAACCTGCTTTTCGCTCATCCCATCGCCAGCGTTGCGCTCCAGCATCTCCGAATAGGCGATGATGCTTGTCAACGGCGTGCGCAACTCATGTGAAACCACGCTCAAGAACTGGCTCTTGGCATCACTGATCTTTTCGAGCTCGTCGCTTCGCGCAGAGGCGCGGGCCTCGCCCATGCGGGCCTCTGCCAGCGCGACAGCCTGCTCGTGTGCCAGCGCATTGTTGATCGCAGGTGTCACCTGCTCAGCAACATGAGCGAGCATCGTCAGGTGCTGGTTGGTGAATGCGCCCTCTTCACGCGCACCGACGAGCAGATAGCCGTTGACTCCAGAGTCCTGGACTCCCAGTGGCACCTCGATCACGGACTGGATGCCTGCCTCTACGATGGCCTCGTATCGCGGTTCTGCGCTGGCATTTTCCAGTAACACGACCCCCCACTCGTCAGGATCGGTCAGCGTCAAGTTGTATGACTCGTAGACGCTGTCCACCGCATCTGTGCCGATCTTGAACCGCACCTCCATTGCCGAGTGATCGTCTGTTGGGAGGGCGATAGCGAAGAGATCGTGTGCAAGAAGCTCTGCGACTTCGTTCGATATGCGCTCAAAGACACTCGTCGGCGCCAGGTCTCGGCTCGCCGCAAGACTGATCTGCGCGAGGGATCGCCTGAGACGGTTTTCCTGTATCTGGCTGCGGAAGGCTCTCGCAGTATGCAGCGCTCCGGCCAGCTGGTTGGCCAGCAGCGAGACGAACATCGATTCACGAGGGCCATGCGGCTCTGTTCTCAGCGACTCGATGCTGAGCACTCCAATGGCCTGGCCACCGAACCTGATTGCGGATGCGAGAAACGCTGTGGACTCGCCTTTATTAGTGAGCTGAACGTGTGAAAATACCTGCTCGTCGCTGTCCATCGCCTTGGCCAGGAAAGAGCTTGCGTCGATAGTCCCCTCTAGCTCTCCCGAGTTCCACCTGTATGCAAGATTCAGCTCGCCTGTCATCTCGTCAGATTCGTGGACGCTCATCTGAGCGACCGGCATCAGGCGCTTGATCTCTGCAGCGATCTCCGGCATCGCTCCATCAAGATCGGTAGCGGCTCCAGACAGCCTCCCGATGTTTGCCAGGACGTCTCGCTCAAGCGCGCTTTCAGCCAGCTTCTCGTGCAGCTGGATG
>JANQIZ010000050.1 GCA_028281895.1 Dehalococcoidia bacterium | reverse complement strand
CACTGACCAGCTTCATGATGACAATGTTCTTCTGGAGCATGTTGTTCAGCGGGGGAAGGCGCGACAACAACGGCCAGGCGATCTTCCTCGTCTATGCGGTGACGATCCTGGTCTACTTCGTTGGCCAGCTGCTCGTCCTGGCGTTGACGCGCTACAGGGAGTACGGCGCGGACCATAGCGGAGCAGAGATATCTGGCGATCCCGGCGCTCTAGCGTCGGCGCTTGAGAAGATCAGCGGCCAAATGGCGAAGATCCCGGAGCAGGATCTCAGGAGGCTTCAGACCGCAAACGCGTTCCTGTTCGCTCCTGTTGCCCTGCGTTCCAGCGCCGCAGGCCTGTTCTCAACCCACCCACCGGTTGAGGAGCGAATCAAGAGACTCAGAGAACTTGAGCGGCGCATGTCGTTTGGGATGAGGTAGAGAGGCAGTAGCTTAGTGGTATTGGCCCGATTATTTGGCGGCAAGCGTCCGCAGGCACGCACCGACTGGTCCGTGATGTCCAGCATCATCAAGGCCGAGCAGCGCCTGATGGCTCGAGGTGAGATCAGCCCGTCCCGGCGCGGAGGAGTGATCTACCGTCACGACGATGCGGTTCCGTTCCTGAGAGATCTGAAGCACGAGCTCGATCCCGTCCTATACACCGGCGCTGGCGCGACCAAGACAGCGTTCGAGATCCAGGACGATGAACACGGCATGCGCTGGGTCGTTATGGAAGATGGCGACTTCAACGACCTCGTGTCGTCCATCTACACGGTCGGGAACGCCATGGGGGCCAACGGAGCGGGGGATAACCTGCTGGCCGCGGTTTTCGAGCTGTACTTCACTGGCACTGTTGAAGACAACTCGTACCGATCCGGGCTGCGCACATACTGGATTTACCGGTACGACCGAAAGTCGTTCTACCCATTCGTCCCGACCGGCGAGTCGACCGGAGACCGCGACAAGCCGACAGAGGTTTCGCTGGCATCGCGGGCCCGACGGCAGGGCATGGTGATCGAGCGGAACATGGAAGAGTGGATGGGACTCTGGGGCATCCCGTTCTGATCACCTTCGTCGTGTGCGCCAGCCCCGAGACTCGCAGATGAGCAGTGCCGAATCGCCGATCGGCGTTGTCGCAATTGTCGCCGCGCCCGGCGAAGACTCGTCCTTATACTCGCCAGCCGTGCTTCACGGGTCTGGCAAGCCGCTTCCGCTGTCCCACCAAGACCCGCTGCCTGCAGATGCAGGCGCGCTGCTGGTGATTGGCGTTTCTGATTACGGTGATGTCGTTCCGGTAGCTCTGCGCGATGCCCTCGACACCGGAACTCCTGTGCTCGGCGTTGGGACAGGCATGCACGCTGTGAACCTGGCTCTTGGAGGCAGGCAAGCGCGATCTGTCAGTGATAGTGACGGCACTCCTCAGCGAATGCCGGTGTTCATCTCTCCCGGAGCCAAGCTCTCTTACACCATCGCTGGCTCAGGGTGGGTCACGGTTCCGTTCGCCAACGCCGCTGGCCTGATGCCGATGGACCTGGCAGACAACCTGCTCATCTCTTGTTATCGGGAAGACGGGTTCGTCGCCGCATTCGAGCTGTCAGGACGGAACTGGGTGATCGGCGTCCAGTGGGCCGCGCATGATATCGAGTCCTTGCCTTCAGGTTTCGACAGCCTTCTACTTGCGCTCGTGGAACGCGCTGCCGGAGTGCAGTGATTTCGAGCGAATTCGAGGAGATTATTGCCTCGTCGTCTCACGCGGGCACGCGCGGGTGCGCGGGTATGAGGGAAAGGAGTAGAATTGAGTTCGATTTGTTCTCAGCTCCCTCGTGCCAAATCTTCATCATTGGGTAGAGGCGCCAGGTCCCTGGGCGAGTATCCGGCATGCAGCCGGTTTCAAATAACCCAACCCGTCACGCAACAAAGGCCCAGGTTGCATAGATAGTCCGGAAGATCCGGGGAGACCAGAATGGTTACAGAAGGCATCGGCGAAGTACGTCCTATTGGCATCGAAGAGGAGATGCGTAATTCGTATCTGGATTACGCCATGTCCGTCATCGTCACGCGGGCGCTTCCTGATGTGAGAGACGGGCTCAAGCCTGTGCAGCGTCGCATCCTCTACGCCATGCACGATCAGGGCATGAGGCCGACATCTTCCTACAAGAAGAGCGCCAGGCTCGTGGGTGAAGTGCTCGGTAAGTACCACCCGCATGGCGACAGCCCGGTCTACGAGGCGCAGGTCCGCATGGCGCAGACCTTCAGCATGCGTCACCCGCTTGTCGACGGTCAGGGCAACTACGGTTCAGTTGACGGCGATCCGCCTGCTGCCATGCGATACACGGAGTGCCGTCTCTCTCCGATCACCGAGTTCGTGCTCGGCGATATTGATCGTGAGACCGTCGACTGGTCAGACAACTTTGACCAGTCGCTCAAGGAGCCGACGGTTCTCCCCGCCCGGCTCCCAAACCTGTTGCTCAATGGAGCGGCAGGCATCGCCGTCGGCATGGCGACAAACATCCCGCCTCACAACCTGAATGAGCTGTGCGACGCCATCATCCACCTCGTGGCTCATCCGAATGCGACTGTCGATGACCTGATGGAGTTTGTGAAGGGTCCGGACTTCCCTACGGGAGCCGAGATCTGGGGTCAGGCTGGCGTCCGCGACGCATACGCGACAGGCCGTGGCCGAGTGATGATGCAGGCCAAGCACGAGATCGAGGATGTGCCGAGGACCGATCGCCAGCGGCTGGTGTTCACGGAGATTCCGTACCAGGTCAACAAGGCCAATCTCGTCGCCCGTATCGCGGAGCTGATCAAGCAGCGCAAGCTTGAGGGCGTGTCAGAGGTTCGTGACGAATCTGACCGCAAGGGCATGCGCATGGTCCTGGAGCTTCGCCGCGGCGCTGCTCAGGCCGTAATCCTCAACAACCTCTACAAGCACACTCCGCTCCGCTCATCGTTCTCAGTGAACATGATCGGCCTTGTCGCAGGCACACCGAGAGTACTGACGCTCAAGGCGGCTCTGCGGCACTACATCGAATTCCGTGAAGAGGTGATTCGAAGGCGAGCCGAGTTCGATCTTCGAAAAGCCCGCGCTCGCGTGCATGTTCTCGAAGGCCTGCGAACGGCTATTGAGAACCTTGACCGCGTAATCGAGATCATTCGCGGCTCATCCGATGTTGAGAATGCCCGCAACAACCTCATGTCCGAGTTTGATCTCTCTGAGATTCAGGCCCAGGCCATCCTGGACATGCAGCTGCGGCGTCTGGCCGCTCTGGAACGCGAGAAGATCGAGACGGAGTACAACGAGCTTCTCAAGACCATCCAGGAGCTCGAAGAGCTGCTTGCCAGTCCTGAGAAGGTCCGTGGCGTTGTGCGGACCGAGACGCGAGAGATGAAGCGCAAGTACGGCCAGGAGCGCCGCACCGAGGTTCATGAGCAGGAGCTGGGCGAGTGGCGTCGAGAGGACATGGAGCCTCACAAGGACGTCGTGATCACGCTCTCCAACAGCGGCTACATCAAGCGGGTCAACCAGGACACCTACCGAGCACAGCATCGCGGAGGCAAAGGTGTTAAGGGCCAGCGGATGTCGAAGGAAGAGGATGTCACGCCGCACATGCAGGCTGCCGACACCCACGACACGCTGCTGTTCTTCACAAACCGCGGCCGCGTCTTCTCGTCACGAGTGTTCGAGCTGCCCGCGGACCAGTCGCGAACCAGCAGAGGAACGCCTGTCCAGAACCTCGGATTCAATATCGAGCCGAGAGAAGAGGTGCAGGCGCTGATCTGCGTCTCAAGCCTCCTCGAAGACACCTATCTCGTCATGACAACGAAGAAGGGTCAGATCAAGCGGATGCACCTTCCGCTGCTGCGCAACATAAACAGGTCTGGCCTGATTGCGTTCAAGCTCAAGGAAGACGATGAGCTGGTGAGCGCCTGTCTCGCAACTGCAGACCGAGACCTGGTTCTCGTGAGCCGCGACGGCATGTCGATCCGATTCGCATCTGAGGATGTTCCGGCACGACAGCGCGCCGCAGGAGGCGTGAAGGGAATGTCCCTGGAACGCCGGGACGAGATCGTCGCCCTGGACGTTGTCGACGACGATGGCTATCTGCTGATCGTCGGCCGCAAGGGATACGGCAAGCTCTCACTTCTCCGTAACTACAGGCCACAGCGCAGAGGCGGCAAGGGTCTGATCACCCTCAAGGTGACCACGAAGACCGGCAAGGTCGCAGCCGCCGCTGTAGTTAGCGAGGAGATCAGGACCGATTCCGAGGGCAAGCTATTCCTGCTCACTGAGAAGGCGCAGGTGCTGAGAACGAACATTGGAGAGATCAGGCTCACCGGCCGCAACGCCCAGGGCGTGAAGATCGTTCTGCCAGAGTCGGGAGACAACATCAGCGCAATTCGAGTGCTGGGTCAGAAGCGTGAAGCCGCAAAGCAGATCGATCCGAACGAGTTGAGCAGCAGCCAGCCCGTCGTGGAAGTGATCGACAGCGCAGATGACGCAGGCGACGCAGAAGCAGAGGAAGTCGAGGCCAGCTCAGACGAATAGGCCGAAGACTATCCGCTAACAGTCGAAACTTAAGACCGGTCCAGGAACATCGCCATTGCGTAATCTCCTGGGCCGGTCTTTCATTTTGGATTGCTGAGCACTGGATCGATCAGAGTGCGTGCTCGGGAGTTCGTGTAATCTCTCGCCATCGCAGGACACGACCAATGCCCACCTCAGCGAGTGGAAGATTGAGCGCCCAGACCGTTACTTCAGATAGCTTCAGACGTGCCTGGTCAAACTTCGGCACAGGCGTCGCAGTCATCACGTCGCCAGAACCGGGTGGCGGCGTTCACGGCATGACAGCCAATGGTGTTGTCTCGGTTTCGCTTGAGCCTCCGCTGGCTCTCGCCTGTATCGGGCGAAACCGCAACTCACATGACCTGATCGTATCGAGCAAGCGATTCGGGCTGAGCATCTTGACCACTGAGCAGCGCGAAGTCGCAGATCACTACACAAAGCCGCCCGAAGAGAGAGCTGCGGACCATGGCATCGAGTTCGTGAGCCTGGGAGGCTCAATGGTCGTTCACGAAGCCCTGGCTGCCATGGACTGCGCTGTCGTTGCCGAGTATCTTGCTGGCGATCACACGCTGTTCGTCGCTGAAGTCGAGAACATCTCGATTGGCGACGGACGCCCAATGCTGTGGTTCCAGGGCGGATTCGGCGAATTCAAGGACTGGTAGCACGAGCCGATGCGCGTCCTCGCGATCTCCGTCGCCCCTGTCTATCCAAACCGCGTGATGGGTGGATCGCAGCGGGTGTTGATGGAGGCTATCGACTCTCTGGCCGCCGCTGGCTATGAGGTACGGCTGCTCTCACCTGATGTGCCCGAAAGCGAGTCTTTTGAGACGCCGTCAGGAGCGCGGATTGAGCCTGCACTCAAGCTGCGTGGAGGCTTTCCTGCGCCATTCCAGACCTCACCGGACAGGCTTGCATCAACCTGGCGTCTTGTCGCCAAGACAGCAATTTGGGCAGACCGCGCCTATCTTCATGCCGACGCCTTCTACTTTCGAGAAGCGCTGGACGGCCTCCCGGTAGTGAGATCGCTCCACGACTTTGTCTACGAAGAGGCGCTCGTCTCCGCATTCTCTCTCCCTGCCGAGCGAACCATCGTGCCCTCGAACTACATGCGTAGCTGCGTCGAGGCGACCGCCGGAGCCGTGGTGAGCACCGGAGAGATTGTCGTTATTCCCAACGGGGTAGCTGCACCGAACTGGCCTGTTGAGCCACAGTTGCCACAAGGCATTCGAGACCGTCAGCCTGGCGATCTGATACTGCTTCATCCACATCGTCTGCATGTGGAGAAGGGCATCGAAGAATCGACCAAGATCGCCGTGGATGTGCAAAGGCGAATGCCGGATCGCAGGGTTCGATTGCTTGCGCCTGGCCTGGCCTCAGAGTCGTCGCGGGATGAGGCCGATCTTGGAATGGATTCTATTCATGAATCAGCCAGAAAGCTTGGTGGAGAGGATCTCCTGGAGCTGCATGCGTGGCTTGATCTCGCCGCTATGCCTGCCTACTTCGCCGCGGGCGATATCACCTTGTGTCCGGGGAGATTCGTAGAGTCGTTCGGGCTTGTGCCGCTGGAGTCGGTAGCTGCTGGAACGCCTGCTGTCTGCGCTCGTGTCGGCGGCTTCCGAGAGCATGAAGGACTGCCTGGACTGCGGCATTTCGACTTCGGAGATACGCAAACAGCCGCGTCGATCATAGTAGAGCTGGCCGCGGGTGAGTTCGACGAGGCAGCGGCGGCACGAGATGTAGCGAGTCAGTTCGACATGGAGACGATGCGCCAGGCATATGTCGATGCGATCTGCGGTCCGCTAGCGTCTACCGAACACACCGCGGCACCTGCTGGCCAATCACTCCGCATTGCGCCGTGGTGTCACGTCTCCGGAGAGCGCATCTACCACGACTATTTGGGGCGTTTTGCGAGATTCCCAGAGATCACTGCGGCAGCTAATGAAAGTGGCTCGCTCGAAGACGTGGGGAATTCGCCAGGCCTGATGCAAGAGCTAAAGCGTGCCCGCAGCGACGGATTCGTGATCTGACAGATCGATCACCTGGCGCTGTTACTTCAGGAAGCCTCTCAACTCTATTGCGCGGGTCAGTCGGTCGATGGCGAGATTGTAGGCCGCCTCGCGCATCGTGACGCCAGCATCTTTCGCCGTGGAGAACGTGGCCCTGTATCCGGCCTCGATGATCGACTCAAGCTCGCTGTTCACCCGATCCAGGCTCCACTTGAATCGCTGCACGTTCTGCGCCCACTCGAAGTAGGAGACAACCACTCCACCCGCATTGGCAAGTATGTCCGGAATGATCGTGACGCCGCGGTCCTTGAGGATTCTGTCGGCCTCAATAGATGTCGGCTGATTCGCTCCTTCGACGATTAGCTTTGCTTTGATCTGATCAGCGTTCTCGGTCGTGATCACATCTTCGATAGCCGATGGAGCCAGCATGTCCGCGTCTAGCAGTAGCAGTTCAGCGTTTGAGACCTGATCGGCATTCGGGTAGTCGAGCAAAGTGCCGCCCTCAGAAACGATGCGGTCGATCTCTGCAATATCGAGTCCGTTGGAGTTGTAGATACCTCCCAGGTGACTGCTGACCGCCAGCACAGTTGCGCCGTCTTCCACGAATTTGCGAGCAGCTGACGATCCGACCTGCCCGTATCCCTGGATCACCACTCGCGGACTTGATCCGCCGATATCCAGGTCGATGGCAGCCAGCCGGCCAGCAATTGCCGCACCGCGCCCAGGGGACTCACTCCTGCCCTCGGAACCGCCCAGCTCCACTGGCTTGCCTGTCACGATTCCCGGTGTGTAGCCATTGATCGCGCTGTACTCGTCCATGATCCAGGCCATCGTTTGAGCGCTTGTGCCGAGATCCGGAGCAGGGATATCACGGCTCACGCCGATCATGTGATGAATGCTTCTCGTGTAGCGGCGAGTGAGCGCGATCAGCTCTCTCTCAGAAAGCTCGTGCGGATCGACCTGGATTCCGCCCTTTGCCCCGCCAAACGGCACATCGACGAGAGCCGTCTTGAACGTCATCAGCATTCCCAGCGCGCGGGTATGAGCAAGGTCCGCGGCTGGATGGAACCGGGTGCCGCCCTTGAACGGGCCGCGGGCTGCGTTGTGCTGAGACCTGAAGCCTTTGAAGACCCTCGCTGTGCCGTCATCCATTCGAATGGTCAGGCTGGCTGTGATCTCACGCCACGGCTCAACGATCACGTCTCTGATATCGTCGCGCAAGCCCAGCGACTCGATGGCCCTGTCCACGTTGGCCACCGTTCCCTCGAGCATCTGTAGATCACGGCTTGCCATCGTCATCCTCGCTACTGGCGGTGGTGTCGATATCGAAGTTTTAGGCCTGTCCTGGAAGGAATTCCGGGCTTTGCGGCCATTCTGCACTGCAATTGTGGCGTAAGGACGCAGAATCCGCGTTGACCGGCTTAGGATGCCATCTCTACAATAAGAAGGTTGCAATCCCACAGAGAGACACAGATGGCAGACGATTACGCAATCATAAATACCGGCGGCAAGCAGTACAGGGTGCGCGAAGGCGACACTGTGCAGGTTGAGAAACTTGCCGGTGAGCCGGGAGACGCGGTCACGTTCGATCGTGTGCTCCTGACCAGCCTGAGTGGCAAGGTGGCTGTCGGCAAGCCGTCTGTCGATGGCGCCGAGGTGACCGGAGAGATCTCATCGCAAGACAAGGCGAAGAAGGTCATCAGCTTCCGGTACAAGAACAAGACCCGGCACAACGTGAAGACGGGACACCGCCAGAAGCTCACTTCTGTGCGGATCACCGGCATTTCGACCGGATAACGGCCTGGCAGCTTCGACAACGGATGAGGTGAGCTAGATATGGCACACAAAAAGGGTGGCGGCACATCAAGAAACGGTCGCGATAGCGCAGGCAAGCGGCTTGGCGTGAAGGCGTTTGGTGGTGAGACGGTGCCAGCAGGCGCGATCATCGTTCGCCAGCGCGGGACGCGATTCACTCCCGGTGCGAACGTTGGCGTTGGCCGGGATCACACTCTTTACGCCCTGGCTGACGGCACGGTCCGATTCGACTACTCGAAGAATGCCCGCCGCCGGGTGAATGTAGATACAGCCTCCTGATCATCCGATCAGCAATTGGCGAGAGCGAGAACTGCAGTGCGGACAGATATCCACCCGACCTACTACCAGAAAGCCAATGTGCGTTGCGCATGCGGCTTTGAATGGCAGACAGGCTCAACCAAAGAGAGCATCGTGGTTGAGGTCTGCAGCCAGTGCCACCCGTTCTGGACAGGTGAGCAGAGGATCGTTGACACCGAGGGCCGAGTGGAGCGCCTGCGCCGCAGGTTCAACCTGGGCCAGGGAGCGACGCCCCAGGCTGGCGAGTAACAGTCGCTGCTTTCGGAATGAGCAAAGAGCTAACGCCCGGCACATGCCGGGCGTTTTACTATCAGGGAGATTCAGACACTTTCGTGATCGACTCCCATCCCTTGAACACCTACATGATCGTCGACTTTACCCTTTGACCGGCATCTCATGACCACATCAAGCAATAATCCCGTGCCAGAGCGACCTGTCCTCTACGGCGGTCAGGCCGTTGTTGAGGGCGTGATGATTCGTGGTCGAGATCACGCGGCCATCGCTATTCGCAAAGACGACAAGTCCATTGTGCGGAGAGAGGTCGACCTGAGCGGTTGGAGCCGGATGAGGACTCGCCGCATTCCGTGGATCCGCGGAGTTGTCGTGCTTGCCGAAACGCTGATCGTCGGCATGAAAGCGCTCTCGATCTCGGCAGCTGAAGCAGCACCACCAGACGAAGAGACTGGAGAACCCGAGGAGTTTGGCAAGGGCAGCATGGCGGTGATGCTGTTCCTCTCGCTGGTAGCGGGAATCGGCATCTTCTTCCTTGCGCCGCTAGGACTGTCAGCTCTGGCTGAGCGAGGCGGGGCCAACGAGATCACAGCCAACATCGTGGAAGGGATCGCTCGTCTGCTCATATTTGTCGGCTACATCTGGCTAATCGGACGAATGGAGGACATACGCAGAGTGTTCGGCTACCACGGCGCTGAGCACATGGCGGTGGCGGCACACGAAGCGAAAGAGCCTCTGACCGTCGAATCGGTCAGGCGGTTCCCCGAGGCTCATCCAAGGTGTGGCACATCGTTCCTGATGACCGTCGTCGTGGTTTCGATCCTGCTCTTCATTCTGATCCCTCGCGAACCGTGGTGGCTGCTCATCGGGTCGCGCATCGTCCTGATCCCGTTCATTGGAGCCATCAGCTACGAGCTGATCAGGTATGCAGGGACTCACCCGACGCAATTCCTGGTTCGACTGTTCGGCGCTCCGAATCTGTGGCTGCAGGAGTTGACCACGCGGCCGCCTGACGACGACATGATCGAAGTGGCTATCGAGGCGATGAACTACGCGCTGGAGCTCGATGGGGTTGAGTACAAGCCAGCTGGATCAGCTGTCCCGGAGAGTGTTCCGCCGCCAGCGGACGGTTAGCAGTGACCTGGCCTACTTGCTGCGCTTCGCAAGCTCGGCCCAGACATCTGCGATGTCAATATCCGTCGCCGCCAGCAGAGTGAGCGTGTGGTAGAGGAGATCGGCCACCTCTTCAGCAGTATTCCCGCCATCCTGCGCGACGCTTGCGATCGCCACCTCGCCAGCCTCTTCAACGACCTTCTGCGCTATGCGTGGCGCGCCGTCTGAGAAGAGCTTGCTTGTGTAGGAGCCTTCAGGCATGTCGCGCTTTCGCTGCGCTATAACCCGCGCAAGCTCCTCGAGCACAAGCGCAGATTCTTGCGACGGTCCGTCAAGAAGTGGCTCACCAAAGAAGCAAGTCTTATTGCCAGTGTGGCAGGCAGGACCTGCCGGATCAGCGACGACCAGCAGCACGTCGCCATCGCAATCTGCGATCACTGACTGGACATCAAGGTAGTTGCCTGAAGTGGCGCCCTTCTCCCATAGCTCGTTACGGCTGCGGCTGAAGAACCAGACGTGCAGGCCTTCGAGAGTCCTCTTGAGCGCCTCTTCGTTCATGTAGGCGACCATGAGGACCTGACGAGTGCGCGCATCTTGAACTACCGCAGGCACAAGGCCGTCGGCATTGAATTTCACGCTGGAGATATCGGTCATTGCCGCAGGCTCGGGCGGGAGCTAGCCGCCAATTGAGTTGATGATCCCAGGCAGGTCGCGCAGATCATTGATCTCGATAGAGGGAACAGCATCGTCTGGACCCACCTTCGCGCCTGTCCGGTTGATCCAAACAGTCGTCAATCCGAAATCGTTTCCACCTCGAACATCATCGTACAGGTGATCTCCAACGTACCACGTTCGCTCCGGCGAAACGCCAAGCTCCTTCGTGATCGCGAAGAACGCCTCCGGCGCGGGCTTGTACACCTGGGTCGATTCGGAGCTGCAGACAGCATCGAAGCGTATCCCTGTTGATTTCAGCAGCGGCCGCAGCGAATCCTCGTCAGCATTCGAGAAAACACCGACTCTCACTCTGCCGATCAGCGCCTGCAGCGCCGGAACGGTGTCTGGAAAAAGAGGGCGGCGGGCGAGATGCTCCACACACTGTCTGCCAGCCGCAGCAGGATCTCCGGAAACTCCTTCGTCTTCGAACACTTTGGCGAAAGCATCGCTCCAGGCCCACTCATATGTCTTGAATGGCGGGCTCTTGGACGTGTCTTCAAGCACAGTCCGGTTAGCTCGGAACTGGAGCTCGTACTTTCGCCACTTGTCCCACAGGTCGTCCTGCTCAAAGGGAAGATTCTGCTCCTTGATGATGCGGCCAAACATCACTTTCCAGTCAGCATGATCATTGCTCACCAGCGTCCGGTAGCAGTCGAACGCGATCGAACGAGGCTTCTGGTCAGGGAGAGCATTCAGTGTTGGCAATCTATGCACCTCTGGTTGGCACCCGGCGCTCGGCCAGGTAGGACTTGACCTCGGCGATTCTCATCTCGCCAAAGTGGAAAAGGCTCGCCGCAAGCACGGCATCGGCATGGCCCGTCTCCAGCGCATCATAGAAGTGTTCGAATTCGCCGGCTCCCCCGCTCGCTATCACGGGGATACCCACGTTCTGCGAAACCGCTGCAGTCAACTCAAGGTCATAACCTGTTTTCTGGCCGTCTGCGTCCATGCTGGTCAGCAGAATCTCGCCTGCCCCGAGCTCCTCGCCGATCTTCGCCCACTTGATCGGACCAACCGCGGTCGGGCGCCGGCCGCCGTGGGTGTAAACCTGCCACGGAGCCTCGGCCAGGCCAGGCTCCTGTCCTTCCAGTTCGAGCATCGCTGGCTCTTGAACACGCTTGGCATCGATGGCCAGCACAACGCACTGTGCTCCGAACTCGCGCGAGCATCGCTCGATCAGCTCTGGATCACGAATAGCAGCCGAGTTCACACCAACCTTGTCCGCCCCGGCTTCCAGCATTCTGCGCATATCGTCCACAGTGCGGATGCCTCCGCCGACTGTCAGCGGAATGAACACCTCGGACGATACCTTGCGAACAACCTCGACCATCGTCTCGCGGTCGTCGGAGCTGGCAGTGATATCAAGAAAGACCAGCTCGTCAGCTCCCTCAGAGTCGTAGAGAGCCGCCAGTTCAGCAGGATCACCGGCGTCCCGCAGATCCACGAAGCTGACGCCCTTGACCACGCGGCCTGCGTCAACGTCGAGACACGGAATCACCCGGCGTGTGAGCATGAGATGGCTCTACTTCTTGAAGATGACGACATAGTGCGCGGGTCCAAGTCCACGGCCGCGAATCCGCTTGAGCCCAAGATCAGCGCCCATCTCATCGACCGAATCCATAGAGATTCGCTGCTTTGCCGGTGGACCGAAATCGGCATCGCCGTCTTCGGGATTCCACTCGACAACCGCGAGCCATCCTGCAGGCTTCAGCAGTCGGGCGCACTCCTTGAAGAGCGACTTGGCGCGGGTCGCCTCGTTCAATGTGCCTGATAGAACAAGCCCGTCAAGACTCTCGTTTTCCAGTGGGATAGTGCTCTCTTTCGAAAGCACGGTTTCGATGTTGTAGAGCCTGTACTGAGCGGCGCGCTCGGCTACCTTCTCAAGCATCCCCTCCTGTATGTCGACGGCATGGAGCTTGCCGCCATACAGGTACTTGGCAAGTGGGATAGAAAGCCAGCCGGGGCCAGAGCCCACGTCAGCCACATCCTGGTCAGTGTGAATTGGCGCGAGGGCGATTAGCGACTGCGGGTCGTACGCCTCTTCGAGCTTCGGGTTCAGAAGTTTCTCTGCGTTCGCTACGGGGGTCTTCGTCGGCATCTCTTGCTGGTCGTCCTGGTTCTCGGTTCTGTTCGGTCACCCGGGCTCGTCCCCGGACGTGTTCAATCAGTGCGATTCGGCCGCAACTTCCTGAATGGCACGCTCAAGGTCGAGAGCGCCTGAGTAGATGGCAACACCGGTGACGGCAGCCTCAGCACCAAGCCGGGAAAGCTGAATGAGATCATCGATGGAGGCTACGCCACCTGCTGCAACTATAGGGTAACTCACACTCTGAACAATGCTGCCGATGGCATCGAAGTTCGGGTGTGAGAGCGTGCCGTCACGTGATGTGTCGGTGTACATGAAACGTCGGACGCCGATAGCGGCCATCTGCTTGATCAGATCGAGCGCTTCAAGTTCCGAGGTCTCGGTCCAGCCGCGGGTCTGCACACGGCCGTCACGGGCATCCACTCCAACCACAACATGATCGGCGCCGAGCCTGCTGACTGCGCTCTCGACTTCGCCGGGGGCTGTGACGGCTGCCGTGCCGAATATCACCCGATCAACCCCGAGTTCCAGCAGGGCAGCAGCGTCGTCTGCCGTGCGAATGCCGCCGCCCAGCTGCACCGGGACTTCGACAGCTTCGACGACTGATCGAACAGCCTGCGCGTTCGCACGCTCTCCGTCGCGCGCTCCATCGAGGTCGACCACGTGCAGCCTGCTTGCCCCGGCACTTACCCAGCGATGCGCTACTGCGACCGGGTCGTCGTCGAAGACTCGCTTCTGGGCATAGTCTCCCTGCAGCAGGCGAACACACTTGCCGTCTAGCAGATCGATTGCCGGTATCACTTCCATAGGATGCGCTGACTCAACCAACTCGCTTCACGAAGTTCTCGTAGATCTGGAGGCCAAGGTCCCCGCTCTTCTCGGGGTGGAACTGAGTGCCAGCCATCTCTCCCTGCATGACCGCCGCGCAGACCTGCTCGCCGTACTCGGTGGTTCCCGCGATCACGGATGAATCTTCAGGCTGGCATCTGTACGAGTGGACGAAGTAGAAGTATGAATCCTGCGGGATTCCAGCGAAGACAGAATCGGACATGGCATCGTCAGAGAAGCGCACGGAGTTCCATCCCATGTGCGGAACCTTCAGTCTCTTGCCTGACTCAGAAAGGTCCGAAGGGAACTTGCGCACACGCCCGGACATCAGGCCAAGGCCGGGTATCTCGCCCTCGTCAGAGCCGTCGAAAAGCACCTGCATGCCGACGCATATACAGAGCAGCGGGCGAC
>JANQIZ010000140.1 GCA_028281895.1 Dehalococcoidia bacterium | reverse complement strand
CCGGTGATCATATCGTCGGCGCTGCGCGGCGATGGCGACCTCGCGAAGGCACGCCAGATAGGCGCGCACGACTACGTGACAAAGCCGTGGACTGCGTCGACTCTGCTACAGCGGCTCAGATGGGCTTTGACCTTTGATGCCGCCGCGTGATGCGCTTCGCTAAGCCGGGTTCTCTCTGAACCATTTAACCGTAGTGGACAGTCCGTCTGCGAGGGAGGTTGCCGGGTTCCATCCTGTGTCTCGGCTCAGGCGACTGCTATCAAGACTGATCTTGCCGATGTCGCCAGCTCTTGGCGGCTCGTAGTTTGCGGCACGTCCGTAGCCAGAAAGCTCGGCCAGGATATTGAACAGCTGGTTCACGTTGGTTCCAGTTCCAGTGCCGACGTTATACGGGCCGGTCTTTTCACCGGCTGCTCCCGCAAGCAGCGCGTCAACTACGTCTCCAACGAATACATAGTCCCGCTCGTCGTTGCCGTCACCGAAGATCTTGACTTCCCGATCCGCAAGCATGGCGCGGGAGAATATCGCCACGACACCAGCCTCACCATGCGGGTCCTGTCTCGGGCCGTAGACATTCGCCAATCGAAGTGTGGTGTGCTGAACTCCGAAAAGCCTTTCGTAAACGGGCAGATACACCTCGATGGTCCGCTTGGAAGCGCCATACGGCGATCCCGGATTGGCTGGCAATGACTCCTGTGCCGGCAGGTCCTCCGGCTCTCCATACATCGCGCCGCCTGTGGAAACGAAGATGAACTTCGCAGGCTCTCCAAGCGCGTTGCGTATAGCATCGAGCACATTCAGAGTCCCGAGCACGTTCGTCCGTGCGTCGGTCATCGGCTCCCTCGCCGAGAGCGAGACGCTGATCTGGGCCGCCGCATGAAACACCCGCTCTGGCTGGAACGCCGAGACGATGTTCGCGATCCTGTCATCTCCGATGTCGGCCTCTTCCAGCTTCACATCTTGCGGCAGGTTGGCAGGCTTGCCTGACGATAGATCGTCGATCACAAGCACATCGTCGCCCGATGCGATCAGGCGATCAACGAGGTGGGAGCCAATGAACCCGGCTCCGCCAGTAACGATCGATTTCATCAGGCGAGGATCTCCATCCGGGACTTGCCGCGCCTAGCCGCCGTACTCACGGCCTCCAGTGCGGTTCTTCATGATGAAGTCCCAGTCGTATTCAACTCCAAGGCCGTCACCCTGTGGCACCGGCACATGTCCATTTTCATCGATCGAATCAAGCGCGTCCCGGTAGTCATCCGCGTAGATGTCGTGTGACCTACCCACCTCATCCGTGTTGGGGTGAACCAGTGCCATCTCGTAGTAATTGCTGTTTCGCAGCGCCGCCATCATGTGTCTCTGCGCCGGCCCCGGTGAGTGAATCTCCACATCGAGACCGAATCCTTCGGCCGCGTGTGCAATCTTCATAGCGCCGGTTATTCCCGCATCGTAGTCAGGGTCAACGCGCACCAGGTCCGTGGCGCCTGATGCGATGAAATCGACGTGCTGCTCAACGCCACGGATGTGCTCAGTCTGCAGCAGAGGGGTCTTGATGATCTCCTTCAGCTTCTTGTGGCCGTGCATCGAGACACCGGTGTCCTTGTACGGATCCTCAAGCCACGTGAAGTTCGCCTCGTCACACGCCCTGCCAAGCTTCACCGTCTCAAGCCATGTATTGATCTCACAGGCAGGATCGAGCATCAGGTCCATCTCAGGGCCGACCGCATCTCGGACAGTGCGGACCGTCTCGATCTCCTGGGAGAGCACGTAGTCTCCCCAGCCGTGGATCTTGAAGCCTGGATAGCCCATCTCTTTGCACCTGACAGCGAAATCGGCATATGCCTGCGGAGAGTCCAGTCCGCCATTGCGGTCGCCGTGCATAGTCGACGCGTAGCACGGAAGCGATGTGCGGTAGCCGCCAAGCAGCTCGTAAACCGGCGCTCCGTAGTACTTGCCCGCCAGGTCCCAGAGCGCGATGTCGATAGGCCCAAGGCCCATCTTGTCGAACTTGCGCATCGCGCGCTTCACATCGTTGTAGATCAGCTCGCGCTGCATCGGGTCCTTGCCGATCAGGTAGTTCGCGAACATGTTGAACTCGGCGAAGGACGGCGAATCTCCGCCGACGTACTCGCCCGTCACGCCCTCGTTCGTATAGACGCGAGTCACATAGGCGAAGCCGGTGCCGGTCGAGCCCTTCTTGTAGACGATGTTGAAGCCGTTGTAGTCCTTGCCCACGTCCTTCATAGGGAACTTGAATTCGTGGACCTCGATCTTCGTGATGCGAAGCTTTGACATTGGGTGATTTGATCCTCTGTGATAGCCGCTTGCTGTGGCGGCGAATCCGCGGGGTGTAATAGCAGCACTGAATGATACTTGGTGCCCGGCCTGTATCTGTACAATCCCTGGACGGTTCTGGAAGCCAATTCACAGCAGTTTCGGAGCAGCTAGTTGGAAACCATCAATCTCATCGCCTCTCGCCACTCAGCGTTCTACAGTCCCTTGATCTCATGCATCGCCGGCGGCTTCCTCGCTAAGGAAGGACTGGAGGGCACGTATCGTCCGGCGGGACCGGGAGAAGCATCCGGGACCGAGGTGGCTGAGGGCAGGATGGATGTCGGGCAGGCCGCCGTTTCTGCCAGCTGGGGGCCGCTCGACAAAGGAGAGAAGCCTCCGGTAGCCCACTTCGCCCAGATCAATCGCTATGACGGCTTCATCATCGCAGCGCGCGAGGCCGACGCCGCATTTACCTGGGACAAGCTGAAGGCCGGCAGGTTCTTGCATGTCCATGGCGGACAGCCTGAGGCGATGCTGCGATATGGACTCCACAGGCAGGGAGTTGACCTGAGCGGTCTTGATGACATCGACTCGCCTGGTGGCGACGAGATGATGCAGCAGTGGCGAGACGGCCAGGGCGACTATTTCCACGAGCAGGGCGCTTTTCCGCAGCAACTGGAGCACACTGGCGAAGGGCATATCGTCGCCTCCGTGGGAGAAGCGGTCGGCCCGACAGCGTTCAGCAGCCTCGTTTGCCGCTGGGACTGGATGGAGACAGATACTGCGCGCAGGTTCACGAGCGCCTATCAGGCATCGCGTGAGTGGGTGAACACTGCGGATCCGATGGAGATCGCTAAGGCAGAGGCGAGCTTCTTCCCGGATATGGCTGTTGAGGCCACTGCGGCCGCAGTGAAGTACTACCAGGAACTAGGGACGTGGAGCGGCGACATCGCAATCGAGCCTGATCTCTACGAGAGTGCACTGGATGTGTTCGCCCACTCCGGGATGGTCGGATCGCGGCACGCTTACGACAAGGTGGTTGTTCCACCGCCCGGGAGTTAAGCCAGTTGAATCACTCCCAACGTCCAGAGCCGAAATTCGACTGGTTCATTCCAATTGACGGAGATGGCGAGAAGATCGGCACGCTCGAAGCGGAGCGCCCGCCGTCGTTCGATTACCTGAAGCGGGTTGTGCAGACCGCCGAGGCGTCGGGCTTTCACTCGCAACTGATACCAACGCGCTTTGCGAATGGGCTGTTCAATGAAGATCAGCCGCTGGCAGAAACCTGGACCACAGCCACAGCGCTCGCTGCCATCAGCACCAGGATCAGGTTTCTGGTTGCGGTCAGACCCGGATTTGTCTCGCCCGGACTCTTCGCCCAGATGGCCGCCGCCCTGAGCAACATCTCCGGTGGAAGACTCGATCTGAACGTCGTGTCAGGCGGCATCCAGGGAGATTTCGAACGGCTTGGAGTGACGTCCAGTCACGATCAGCGATACGCGCTGGCCGAAGAGTTCATCCTCTCCTGCAAGGCCCTCTGGGCTTCGCCGGGCGAGCCGGTGAATTTCGATGGCGAAGTCGTCCAACTCAACGGCGCTATGGTGTCTCCGGGCCCTGTCGGTGCTGGACCACAGTGGTACCTGGGTGGAGCATCACCGAACGCTCTGGACCTGGCCGGAAAGCTTGCCGACTGCCTGCTGATGTGGATACAGCCTGTCGATGAGACCGCGGCGCTTATGGAGCGGGCCATAAAGGCGTTCAATGAGCACGGCAGGACGCCTGCGTTTGGACTTCGCACGCACCTGATCGTAAGGGACACAGAGGACGATGCATGGCAGGCTGCTGATGACCTGATCTCCGAGGCCGCCAATGAAGTCAGACAACAGCGTTCTGCGCAGATTGCAGGCACAGCGATGGTTGGCGCTGCGATCCAGGCTCGGCCGCGTGATCAACACCGGGTGACCGAGCGTCTCTGGAATGGCATATCGACGGTGCGCGTCAACTGTGGAACGGCGATTGTCGGGACACCTGAGCAAGTGGCTGGTGAGCTGATGCGCTACTGGGATCTCGGCATCGACGAGTTCATTGTCTCTGGGTATCCACATGTGGAAGAGGCTGGACGCGTCGCCAGAGACGTGATTCCACTCGTTCGGAAAGCGGCAGCAGCAAGGGCTTAGCGCATCTCAATTACTGCGTCGGCTTCCAGGCCGCCTCTTCGCAGCTTTTTGTAGACCGCTGACCACCGCTCCTGCATATCCTCCGCGAATATCAGTGGCTTCCAGCCAAGCTCCAGGTACACATGAATTGCCGGCAGTCGCCAGTCGTCGGTGCTCAGGTATACCCGGCTGTATCCGGCGTCTGCCAGGCTCTGAGATGCCGCTGCAACCACAGCCTTGCCAAGACCATGGCCTGAGTGACCAGGATTGGCCATCACCCACTGAAGGCTTCCCGGCTCAGTATGGCCGTCACGCTCATACTCGGCGGCGACGGCAGACGCCACGACCGCTCGATCCGGCTCGTACTCAATCACATGAAACCCGCCGGGCAGGGCGGCAGACCTTAGATCATCAAGGCGGCTGCGAGTCTCGAAGACTCCCGCGAAAAGGCGCCAGTAGACACCCCGGTCAGCCTCCTCATACTGCCGCAGCCTGTAGCCACTTGCTGGTGGATCAGTCTGTGGCACAGGTTCCGGACCTCGAACCATCTCAAGCTGCTGTTTCGGCTGGCTCAAACTGAAAACTCGGGATTTCGAAGGGTCACTGGGAAGCTGTGACAATCGCGCTTGCATCTTCGTCGGATGTGGTGCATCATATCCCTGTCATTAAAAAGGCCGGTCAGCCGGTTTTCTTAAAGCGAGAGCGAATCCAGCATGCCAAAAGTGAGCGCAGAGCACCTCGAAGCAAGGCGTCAGCAGATAGTCGACGCAGCAGTGCAGTGCTTTGCCCGAGAGGGCATCCACGGAACGTCTCTCGACGACATCCGGTTGGAAGCCGACCTGTCACGCGGCGCTGTGTACCACTACTTCAAGAGCAAGGAAGACATCATCGACGCCTTGAGGGAGCGGTCGCGCAGCGAAGACGACGACCTGTTTGCCGATGTACAGGAGCAGGATTCAGATCTGCCTGTGTGGCTCCGGTCGCTGGGCCTTGGCATGAGGCGAAACCTGCTGACTCCGGGCAACATCGACGCACGGGTCGCGATGTTCCTCTGGTCTGAGGCTCTACTCAATGAGCGGGTGCTCAAGAGCCAACAGGAGCTCTTCAAACCGTGGATGGAGATCATGCCGGAGATGATCGGCGAGAGCCAGGCGGCGGGAAACGTAAATCCGGATCTCGATCCGCGGGCTGTCACGTTCATCATGTCTGCCATCGCGATCGGAGCAACGACCCAGTTCGCATGGGAGCCGGAAGAGCACGACCTTAAGGCGGCGTGGGATGTGGTTGAGGCGCTGTTCACGGGCAAGTTCTGGACCGATGCCAGCGCTTAGCAGGTCTGTTTTCAGCATGGCCGGCGCGGCCTTCGTGATGACTGGCGACTAGCCAAGAGATTCAGAGTTATGTGTTGGCAGGAGATCATCTGCTTAGTAAAAAAAGGTCGGCTAGCCGGTTTGATTAAAGGTGTGAGTGATGCCAGCAGCGGCATCGGATTGCATGGAAAAGGGCGAAATGAGTACTACAACGTTGGAGCGAAGTGAGGAGCGATCGGACGGAAGGAGTGTGAGGAAGAATCTCGTGCTCGCCGTCATGTCGCTCTCCACTTTCATGATCTTCCTGGACGGTACCGTGGTGAACACGGCGCTTCCAGCTATAGCGCGTGATTTTGAGGCGACGAACTCCGTGCTGCAGTGGGTGGTGAACTCCTACTCGCTGCTCCTGGCGGGATTGCTTCTCCTGGGAGGAACCGTTGGCGACCGCTTTGGCAGGAAGAAAACTCTTGCTGCCGGAATGGTGGTCTTCGGGATCGGCGCGGTTGGTGGAGCGCTCTCTTCTAACTCCACGTCATTAATCATCATGCGGGGAGTGCAGGGCATCGGCGCTGCGTTCGTGCTGCCGGCGACTCTCTCGATCATCACTGACGTGTTCCCGAGAGGCGAAAGAGCCAGAGCGATAGCGATCTGGACTGCCGTCGGCTCGCTGGGCATAGTCGTCGGACCTGCGACGGGCAGATTCCTGGTCGACCAGATTGACTGGGCCGCAGTGTTCTGGCTGCACGTGCCCGTAGTGATACTTGCGCTGGCAGGCCTGCAGTTCGTGCCAGAGTCCAGTGACAGTCGCAAGCAGCCGCTCGACATCCCTGGCGCAGCGCTTGTGACCACGGGTCTGCTCGGAGTTGTCTACGGGATTATCCAGGGTGGCGAAGATGGCTGGACGACCGCGCCGATTATCCTGGCGTTCGTCGCAGGCTCAATCTTGCTGGCAGCGTTCGTCGTGGTCCAGCTCCGGAGCTCGCACCCGATGCTGCCGCTCCACTACTTCAGGCGGCGTGATTTCACAGGTTCGTTCCTGGTGATCATGCTTCTGATGCTTGCCATGATCGGCGTCTTCTTCTTCCTCACCCAGTACTTCCAGCTGGTTCAGGGAGAGAGCGCTCTCTATGCCGGACTGGCGATCATGCCCGTGGCCGGAACGATGATGATTGGCGCTGGATTCGCCAGCAAGACCGAAGCGAAGCTGGGACCGCGGACGATCTCGATCATTGCGTCAGTCATCATCATGGGTGGGATGGGCGTGTTCACCCAGCTAGAGGTGGACAGCGGCTACTTCATTCCCGCTCTAGGACTTGCCCTGTTCGGCCTCGGTGCAGGGATGATCATGACCGCTCTGACTGACGCGATCATGGCTTCGGTGCCTGTCGACGACGCGGGTGTCGGCTCTGCGATGAATGACACCTCTCGTGAACTGGGCTTTGCACTTGGTGTCGCAGTGATCGGCAGCATCGTCACTGGCGTCTATCGCTCAAGGGTGACGGACGCCATCCGTGACGTTGTGCCAGAAGAACTGGCCCACGTTGTCGGAGACAGCATCGGAGCCGTTGGGGCGGTCGCCAGGGAGCTTCCGGCGGACGTAGCGGTGACAGTGGTTGATGCGGCGAATCGCTCCTTCGTGGATGCGATGAGCGTTGGCTACATCGCTTCGGCTTCGTTCATTGGACTGGCGCTGGTGATCGCAGCGGCAGTGCTTCCCAACAAGATCCGGGAGCAGCAGGCCGAGGAGTTCGAGGTCAATGACTTCAGCTCCGAGGTCGCTGGGGAGCCTGTGGTTGCTCCGGCTGCTCCCGCGATCGCAGACGCCTCCATGGACTAGATCCGAGGTTGCACACAGGCAGTCTGCCTTAAGAAACAGAAGCGCTCGGCAATTGCCGGGCGCCTCTCGTCTGCATTGAGCGATCAACTCTAGGTCGCAGACCTGTCCATGTAGATGGTCTTGGTCTGGGTGAAGAACTCGATGGCCGCCTTGCCCTGTTCGCGGTTGCCGGTTGAGGATGCCTTCATTCCACCGAACGGCACCTGCGGCTCAACACCTGCAGTCTCGCCGTTGATCTTCACGATTCCGGCTTCGATCCTGTTCGCGAAGTCCATGGCAGAGTTCAGGTTGCGGGTGAAGACTCCAGCGCTCAGGCCGTACTC
>JANQIZ010000118.1 GCA_028281895.1 Dehalococcoidia bacterium | reverse complement strand
CCGGTTCAGACATGCCAAGACAGCGCCTCGGACAGAACTTTCTGACGGACCGATCGGTTGCAGGCCGCATCATCCGCGCCGCTCACATCGACTCTGAATCTGCGGTGCTTGAAGTAGGACCGGGCAAGGGAGCCCTCACCCACCAGTTGGCCGCATCGGCAGGCGCCCTGACACTGGTGGAGTTCGATAGAGAGCTGGCTGCAGAGTTGAGAGAACGGTACGAGGGCAGGGCGGATATCGATGTTGTCGAGGCGGACGCACGCACGGTAGACCCGAGCTCTCTCACACTGATCGCTGACAGGCCCTATATCCTCGTAGCCAATCTGCCGTACTACGCGGCTACGCCAATCGTTCGCAACTTCTTGGAAGCCGAACACAGGCCCGAGCGAATGGTGGTGATGGTCCAGCGTGAAGTGGCTCGCGACATGGAGGCAGAACCCGGAGACATGAGCCTGCTGTCGATCGCAGTCCAGGTCTACTCCACGGTGCGCGCGCTCTTCGATGTTCCATCCGAGGCGTTCACTCCCAAACCGAAGGTCACGTCTGCCGTTGTAGAGCTTGTTCCGCTGCCAGTTCCAATCATAGCTTCAGAGATGCAGGACGCTTTCTTCACGGTTGCTCGCTCAGGATTCAAGGCTCCTCGCAAACAGCTCCACAACTCCCTCGCGTCCGGCCTCAACATCGACTCAACAACTGCTAAAGCTCTTTTCGACAGTGCAGAGATCGACTCATCCCGACGGCCTGCCACGTTGTCTATCGGCGAATGGTTCGCGCTGACAGAGTCATGGATCGAAGCAGGAAAGCCGTTCGTCGTGCCGGGCACATCACGCAAGGCGCGCTCAGAGGCGTTGAGAAGGTAGCCCGCGATGACGGCGATCACTGAGCTGGCACATGCCAAGATCAACCTCACCCTGGAGGTCATCGGCAAACGATCCGATGGATTCCACAACCTTGTGACGGTGATGACGACGATCGGCCTTCACGACACCGTGACCGTTTCAGAGTCGGACTCGCTGGAGCTTGTCGACGATGGCGGGATACCGGCGGAGCGCAACCTGGTCATGACTGTGGCGAAGACGCTTCAAGATGAGTCCGGAGTCGGTGGCGGTGCAGCGATCAAACTCGAAAAGACTATTCCGGAGGCGGCGGGGCTCGGTGGCGGGTCGAGCGATGCAGCGGCCACGCTCCGTGCACTGAACCGTCTCTGGAAACTCAACCTGACATCAGCAGAACTGGCAGAGATCGGTGACCGCCACGGCTCGGACATCCCGTTCCTTGTCTATGAAGGCACAGCGCTGGTGCAAGGAAAAGGCGAGGACATCGTCCCTCTTCCCATGCCCGCGATCGACCGACTCCTGATCCTCTGCCCCGACGTGGCAGTTCCTGACAAGACGAAGACGCTGTTCTCACTTATCGGGCGAAGCAGGTATACGCGTGGCGCGCTTTCTCACAAGCTGGCAGCGCGCATCAGGGCAGGGCACGACGCCCCGGCCGAATTCTTCTTCAACGCGTTCCAGGATCTCGCGCCAGAGGTGTTTAAAGACTGGACGTCCTACCGGGACGGCCTGGCCTCTCTCGGGGCAAACGAGATCACCTTAAGCGGCGCGGGTCCTTCGATGTTTGCTGTTCCGCCTTCCAAGGAGATGGGCACCGCCTGGCACCTGCTGCTCAGCAAGACTCGAGGCTGGCAGACATTCCTGACCGAGCCTTTCGAGCCGTCCGGCCCTAGCGAAAGTGGCAGCGGTGAATGAGTTTGTAGCCGGGACCCTGGCAGGTGCGATCCTTGGTCTGTCACTGCAGGCTTACTGGCTGCTGGTGATATCCAACCGGGCACGAGCTTCCTCTGAGGAAGCTCAGTCTCGAACGAGCACCATCATCATCTTCGGCGGCCTGCTGGGAGTGGTCGGATGGATGCTGATGGGAGGCCTGCTCGGCCTGCTCGTAGGCGCTATACGGCCAGAAGACAACGACGCTGTGCTGGTGCCAAGCGCAGCATATTTGCTCGTGCTGCTTTTCCTGGCTGCATTGATCGCGATTCCGGCATTGGTCCTGCTCAGCAACTGGAAGCGTCACGTGCTGATGACTCTCATCATGCTCACTGGACTTCTGGGTCTGCTGTTGCCCAACCTGGTGGTTGCCGTCCAGTCTTAGTCCATAATTCGCTCTCCCGTAACCACGCGACCAATGCCGACTGACAGGAGATCAGCAATGGCCTCAGACTCTTCCACGTTTCCCGATCGCTTTGGCGGCAAAGTCCTGCTGCTCACCGGCTCTGCGTCAGCGAACGAATCCGAAGTACTCGGCTTTGGAGGCGCAACGGCGTGGCGGTTCCTGCGTGAAGGCGGAGCGGCTGTAGTGATCACAGATGTCCAGGATGAGATTGGCGAGCGATCCGCTGAATCGATGCGCGAGGCGGGGTTTCAGGCGACATACCTTCATCACGACGTGACCAATGAAGACGACTGGCTGTCGGCCATTGAGAGAACGGTCGCTGACTACGGCCGGCTGGACTGCCTGGTCAATATCGCCGGCATCCAGGACACGATGCAGATCGCGGATACGCCTCTTGAGACCTGGCAAAAAGTGATGGACGTGTCGAACGTGGGCATGTTCCTTGGCGTGAAGCATGGTGCTGAAGCGATGATGAAATCGGGCGGTGGATCGATAGTGAATCTCTCTTCCATGGCTGCCAGATGGGCATCTCCATATGGCGCGGGATACGCTGCCTCGCGTGCCGGCATGACGCACTTCACCAGGGGAGCTGCGATTCAATACGCACCGCACAATGTGCGCATCAACAGCGTGCTTCCAGGATGGGTGAAGTCGCCCTTCACAAAGTGGATCTGGACAGACGACAAGCTGAGCAAGTACCGCACAGACAGGGTGCCTTTGGGCCGATGGGGAGAGCCAGAGGAGATCGCGGCGGCGACGCTTTTCCTTCTCTCTGACGATGCCAGCTATGTCACTGGTTCGGAGCTGCTTGTCGATGGCGGTGTGACCGCAGGCTTCTATCCACCTGTAACGGACTGAACTGTCTTGACTGAAAACCCAACACTCAACGGACGCGGGAGCGAAGCATGAACAGCCTTGAAAAGCGTTTTGACGGCAAGGTCGCCATAGTCACCGGCGGCGCACTGGGAATTGGCGGGGCAACCGCCAGGCGTCTTGCTGCAGAAGGCGCAAGCGTCGTCATCGCAGACATTAACGAAGAGGCGGCGACTGACAACGTGAAGCGAATCGAAGAAGCGGGCGGATCAGCGGAGTCGATTCTCACGGATGTCTCAAGCCCGGCTGATATCGAGGGCATGATCGAGCAGACAGTTGAGCGGCACGGAAGGCTCGACATCCTCGTGCAGAACGCATTCTCGGTCATCGGCGGTGAGTCTCGAATCCACGGCACAGCGGAACAGGTGAAGGAAGAAGACTGGGACTGGGGCATGGCTGTCCTGGCCAAGGCGCTCTACCTGGGCACGAAGCATGCTGTGCCGCACATGAGACGCGCAGGCGGCGGATCGATAGTCAACCTGGCATCGGTGCACAGCCTGCTGCAAGAGGCCGAGATGTTGGTCTACGAGGCTGGCAAAGCAGCAGTCGTTGGCATGACACGCCAGATGGCCAACGACTTCGGACCCGACGGCATACGAGTCAACGCGGTAGGGCCTGGCCACATAGTCTCTGAGGGATTGGCCAAGATGTGGAAGGACAATCCGGCTGGCCTCCAGTTTTTCGCCAACCAGTATCCGCTGCGACGCACCGGAACGCCTGATGACATTGCTGGAGCGATCGCGTTTCTCTGCTCTGAAGATGCGTCGTTCATCACAGGCCACACGCTCATGGTTGACGGCGGGCTGACTGTCCAGCTTCAAGAGAAGTTCGGTCTGCGGCAGGCCAACTACGCCCGCAACAATCCGAATACCCGATTACCGGGCTAAGCCGCTCGTTTGAGGCCGTGGAACCTGTAGAACCGGTTTAGCTGGTTCGCTGATGAGATCAGGTAGAAGTTCACGCCAGGCCGGGCGACGCGGGAGATCGACTCAGAGATACGCCTGTACTGGTGTCGTTTCTGCCACATCTCGTAGATGGCAGAGTTGCGGGTGAACAGATGCTGGCTCAGCGTCTCTTTGTTACCGCCGCAGACGAGCTCGCCTGTCAGTCCGCGCCGGATCGAGCGCTTGAAGCGCCTCCAGAACATCACAGGGAACGGCAGGTGCAGAACGATCAGTGAATCTGCCTGCTCGTGGATGATGTCCACGACCTCCGAGTGATAGTGATCAGTGACCCAGCCGTTCGGGTTGACGGACATCCTTTCGGTGAGGATGCTACGGAAGTCCTCGATCGGGCGCCGACGCCAGCCGGGAAGGTTGGCGATCTGGTCCAGCTCAATATGTTCGAGCGAGTGCTTTTCGGCGATCGCTGCGGCGAGCGTGGTCTTTCCGCCATGTCCCATCACAGCCACCTTCCGCCCGAGCGGAGTATCGAGCTGGACGCGGTTCACGTGATCGGCGATTGCTGGAACGGGCATCATGCCTCCGGCCGTGGATCCTCACCTGCAATTCATCGAGCATACAGCCTCCGCGCCTCTCACTTACTGGCATACTGTTTGACCGAAAAGATCGAGAGCGTTCATACACCAGCAATGACTCAGGGGAAGCAGCGCAATGAAAGTCCTTGTCACGGGTGGTTCAGGCATCGTTGGTCACTATGTGATCGATGAGCTCTACAAGAACGGACACACAGTCATCAACGCAGACGTGGCCCGCATGAGCACAAACCTTGGCCACAGCGGGACCATTGGCACTGCCAGCGGTGAGGCTGCGGTGAAGATGCGTAGTAACTGGCCGCAACTCCCAAAGTTCTTCGAGGTCGAGATTGCAAACTACGGCCAGGTGATCTCGGCATTGGATGGCTGTGACGCCGTCATCTCGCTGGCTTCCCGGCCCAGCGCTGCCAACTACACCGAGGAGGACGTGTTCGTCACAAATGTGTCCTCCATGTGGAACGTATGCAGAGCAGCGGAGCAGCTTGGGATCAGCCGGGTGGTGCTCGGCTCGTCATACAACGCAGTAGGCGCGATGGGCACCGCCGCGAGGTGGGAGCCAAAAGAGGTCAAGCCGCCGGAGTACTTCCCACTGGATCAGAATGTCGGCACTCGCTCCGAAGACCCTTACAGCATCGCCAAGTGGATCGGTGAGGAGGTCGGAGAAGGGTTTACAAGGCGAAGTCCGTGGATGTCGATCAACTCGATGCGATTCAACGGCATGTGGGACGATGCCTACTTTGAGAACCTTGCGGCCAATCCAATCTCCGATCCATGGACGCGCTGCCAGGGCTTCTGGACGTATCTGCACATCAGGGACGCGGCCCGTGCATGCGTGATGTCAGTGGAGTCGGAAGGCTGGACAGGGCATAACCGTCTGTTCCTGAATGCCGATGACATCATGCTCGACATCCCCACGATGGAAGCGATCCGCACCGTCTATCCGGATGTGCCGCTGAAGAGGGAGTTCGATGGTTTCGAGGCGCCGATATCGACTCAGCTGGCTAAGGACGTGATCGGCTGGAGCCCGCTGTACTCATGGCGCGACGAGCAGTTCCAGTCGTAATGAGCAACCGGTCTACGCGGATGAAGGGGAACGCTTTTCTCATGTGGCTGCTGGGGATCGTCACTCTGACGCTGGCGGTTTCCGCTGCCTGTGCAAGTGACTCATCCCCAGACGGCGGATCATCGGAGACCAGCTGTGAATATCACGTATTCGGAGACGCAGCGAACGTTGCCGAAGACTTCACGATGCCATCAGCCCGGAGTCTTGGAGAGTTCGAATACCTCGTACTTGCCAGTGTGACGGGCATTCGTCAGACGGAATCGACAGGCATCTACAACATCGTCGAGGCCGACGAGGTCGTTGCCGGTCCAGCGTCCGAAGGAGACTCCTTCGAACTCATCTCAGAGATCGGCATGTGCCTGGAGACAGGGAGAGACTACTACCTGGTCTTCAGCCAGCAACCTTCGACCAGATTGCTCCTTCTCAACAACCCCTGGGCCGTCTTTCCCGTGATAAACAATCGGATCACCCTGCATCCGGATATGCGCAAAGACGAGCTCATTGGCGACATGCACGGGCTGGACCCGGTGCTGTTCAAGCGAAGGTTCGTCGATCTGGTTGAGCGGGACGACATCGAGGTGGACTAGTCGAGCAGTCTGGCGTAAACGCACGAATGGCAACCTACGACTACATCGTTGTTGGGTCAGGCTCTGCAGGTGGAGCGCTGGCTGCCCGTCTGTCCGAAGATCCATCGCGCTCCATCCTCTTGCTCGAAGCGGGACCTGACTATCCGACCGTCGAATCGCTGCCCGAAGACCTTCGTGATGGGCTGGCGACAGGCGCCGACCTGGTTGTAGGCGGCGATCACGACTGGAAGTTCACGGCGCAGTCGAATCCACTCAATAGAGAGATGCCGGTCCCGCGTGGGCGAGTCATTGGCGGCACGAGTTCAATCAACGGGCAGGTGTTTCTTCGCGCTGTGCCTGAGGATTTTGATAGCTGGGCAGATGCTGGAAACGATCTGTGGTCCTTCGAGAACGTCCTGCCAGCGATGCGGAAGCTGGAGACGGATGTCGATTTCGGAGGCGACTTTCACGGCAAGGAAGGTCCGATCATCTGTCAGCGAGCAAAGCCGGACGACATGCTGGCAGACCAGCTCGCCTTCATCGATGCCTGCCGCGCTGCCGGATTCCCGGAATCGCCAGACCACAACCACCCGGACTCAACAGGCGTCGGGCCACTGCCTCTCAACAACCCCGGCGGGATTCGCTGGAGCACAAACCTGGGGTATCTCGGTCCGGCGAGAAGTCGACTCAACCTCACTATCCGAACCAGCGCCCATGTTCGCCGAGTGCTGTTCGATGGCACACGAGCCACAGGTGTTGAGGTCGAGTCTGGCGGAGAGGTCTTCAACGTCTACGGCGGCGAGACGATCCTGAGCGCCGGTCCTGTGCAGTCTCCCCAGCTGCTGATGCTCTCAGGTGTCGGCGCGGCACGAGATCTTTCAATGCACGACATATCGGTAGTCGCCGACCTTCCAGGGGTTGGCAAGAACCTTCGCGACCACCCCAGCGTGCATGCCCGCTGGGACGCCGCGCCGGAGTACGAGATGCCTCCGACGTCGTTCGGACAGCAGAAGGTCGCGCTGCGTTACACCGCAGACGGCTCGGATCTGAGGAACGACATGATCATGGTGATGCGCTGGCGCTCCGTAGACCGCTCACTCGTGATCTCAACCGGCCTGTTCCTCGCAAAGGCTGCAGGTGAGTTGCGCCTTCGGTCGTCTGATCCGATGGAATATCCGGTGATGGGCTACAGGCACCTGTCCGAGGAGTTCGACAGAGTGCGCATGCGCCAGGGAGTGCAGCTCAGCCTGGACCTGGCGGCACACAGCTCGTTCGGTCAGATTCTCGGTGAGCGACGCGAGCCAACCGATGAGACTCTGGCATCCGATGATGCGATGGACGACTGGATGTACCGCACCGTCTCGACGATGCACCACATCTCAGGCACCTGCAAAATGGGACCGGTATCTGATGAGACCGCAGTTGTAGATCAGCGCTTGCGGGTGCATGGACTGGATGGCCTGCGCGTGGCCGATTGCTCGATCATGCCGGACTGTGTTCGAGCGAACACCAATGTCACCGCGATGATGATCGGCGAGCGGCTAGCGGAGCTGATTGAGGATGAGTAACGCCGCGGCTTAGTCTGCGCTCGCTGTTGTTCGACCAGGCTCAGTAGTGGACTCAGTATCACCAGGCTCGTCGTTCATTTCGGGCACTGCTGGATCCCATCTTGGCTGCCGTGCCAGCAGCAGCGTCACGATTCCCAGTGCGAAGATGCCGACTATCACTGCGAATCCAAGGTCGTAGCTGCCGCGGCTGTCATGAATCTCGCCAGTGAGCCATGGGCCGCCGGTCATCGCAGCTATCGATGCCAGTTGGATGATGCCCATGATGCTCCCGAACTCCTTCATGCCGAAGGTCTCCTGGACCACCAGGACAATCAACGCTCCAAGGCCACCGAAGCCGAGACCGAAGATGATGATCCCGGCCCACATCACTCCTGCTCCTCCGGGCGCGATCATCAACAGCACTCCGCCGGCCTGGAGCGCGACGCTGACTGCTGTCGCCTTGCGGGCCGAGAACTTCTCGCTTGCCCGGCCAAATGCCAGCTTCGAGCCGATCCCCATCGCAGCGATGATCGTCACAGCGGCGGTAGCAAGTCCGGGCTGAAACCCGTTCTCACCAAAGTGCTGGCGCAACTGGGTCAGAACACCCTGGTACGTGAACATAGCCGCGGTCAGGCCGATGAGCACGAGCCAGAACGAGCTGGTTCGAAGAGAATCGTGCAGCGTCAGCCCCAGCATTGAGCCTCCGGCGCCGTGGCGCAGAGGCCCGCGGCCCGTCCTCAATCGCTCACGCTCAACATCGCCGCGGGTCTCACGGATCACAACCAGCGCCACCAGCGCGAGCGCGAACATGATCCCGGCAAAGCTCACATAGGCCCACTCCCATGAAGCGACAGAAATAACGGTCGCAGCGAGAGCAGGCATCGTGATGCCACCGAAGTTATTGCCTGCTGTGACGGCTCCCATCACTCGACCACGAGTCTCAGGAAACCACAGTCCTACCATCTTTCCGGAGGGCAGAACGGTGGCACCTGGAAACCCTGCATAGACCAGCGCGCTGAACGTGTACCAGTGCCACAGCTCGGAGATCATCGGCCTGATTGCGAAGCCGAGTGCGATCAGGAGCAGCGATGCAAACATCACTGGCCGGGTGCCGTATCTGTCCGAAAGCCGTCCGACCAGCGGAGCGAGCAGCCCGGATATGAAGGCGAAGCTCAGGGAGAGGTTCACCTCTGTCTGCGACCAGCCAAACTCCTCTTGCAGCGGGCCGGCGAACTCGCCGAACGAGTACTGGGCCATGCCGATGGAGAGTCCAGTCGACAGAAATACGACTACCGCGACGTAGTAGCCGCGGTACAGACCGCGGCCTACTGGTTCGCTGCCTGTTGTGTCGGGCTCACTGGACAAATAAGGGCGCCTCGAGACGTTCATTCGTCTCAACCGCAGGCTGAAGGAGAAGCCGGAACATACTACGCCGCTCTATCGAGCAAAGTCTCTGAATCAGGATAGGTCTGGCAGCACATGATGCATCCGAATGTATACTCCCGCTGCCACCACCAGACCTTCAGTGACGGGACAGTCATATGAGACCCAGCAAGATCCGTGCGGCCATAAATTCAGGACAGAAGGCGTACGGCTTGGGTCTCACCTTTCCGGAGCCCACACTGGCCGACTGGGCAGGCTACCTTGGGTTCGATTTCCTGCACATCGATATGGAGCACGGCGTCTTCGACTGGGAGTCTGCAGAGATGATGTGCAGGGTGGCAGATATGCATGGCCTGACCTGCACGGCGCGAATCCCGAACACTGAGACAGACACAATCCTCCGCGCTTTCGATCGCGGTCTGATGGGGATCCTGTGCCCACACGTGGACTCGGCTGAGCAGGCTGCCAGGATCGCAAACGCTTCCCGGTTCGGTCCCGAGGGCGAGCGTAGCTTTGGCACATCGCGAGGACGAGACTACGGCCTGACAGGCAAGTCACCCGCTGAATACATGGCCGACTTCAACCGCGAAGTCACCGTCTCGATCCAGATCGAGACGAAGCACGCGGTAGACACGATCGACGACATTCTCAAGGTCGACGGAATAGACCTCATCACCTTTGGCCCGCAGGACCTTGCGCAGTCACTCGGTCATCCCGGCCACCCGGAACACCAGGAAGTGGAGCAGGCCATGGAGCACGTGGTGTCCAGGGTCCGTGCGGCTGGCAAGCAGATGGCGGGAGACGTCGAGTCCAGCATCAACCTCGTCCAGTGGATGCCGGCAAAGCTGAAGGAATGGCTCGACTCTGCCAAATCCAACTAACAGTTCGATACCTCACACCATTCAGACAAGGGATCTTCCGCATGGCGCTCACACCAGCAACAACTGACACCAGGTTCGAGCCGGTGTCGCACTGGGCGAAGCTGCCGATGGGCATCAGCTTCTACGGAGACGCAACTTCCGTCGCTGTCGATTCCAACGACCACGTATACGTCTTCAACAGGGGAACCGATCCGATCGCTGTCTTCGACCCTGACGGCAACTTCGTTCGATCCATGGGACATGGCGAGTTCACCCGTCCTCACGGCATAGAGATCGACTCTGAAGACAACCTCTACCTCGTCGATGACGACGGCCACTATGTGCAGAAGCGGACCAATGACGGTGAGGTCGTGTTCACGCTCGGCACTCCGGGAGAGCCGGCGCCATGGCAGGAAGGCGGCATGTTCAACCGGCCTACCGACATCGCGATCCACCCGGAAACTGGCGACCTGTTCGTCTCAGACGGCTACGGCAACTCACGTGTGCACCGGTTCGACGGCGAAGGCAAACATATCCTTTCCTGGGGCGAGCCAGGCAGCAGGCCCGGCCAGTTCAGCCTGCCGCACAACATCACGATGCTTGGCACAGACCGAGTTGTTGTCTGCGATCGCGAAATGTTCCGCCTCCAGGTCTTCACTCTGGACGGCGAGTTCGTAGACCAGTGGCACCTCCATCACCCGATGTCGATCACCAATGGAAGGAACGGCGACACGGCACTATACGTCGGCGAGATGATTCCTCCGCCAGTCCAGCGCGGCGTCCCGAACCTTGGAGCACGGATCGCAGTTCTGAGCGAGGAAGGCGAGTTCTTGCAGCACCTCGGAGCGCCGCTGCCCGGCCAGGACGCTGACCAGTTCACAGCGCCTCACGGAGTAGCAGTCGACTCACAGGGCAGCCTGTACGCCGCGGAAGTGGCCTGGACCAACTACTACTCAAGACCTGACAACTGCGGATCAGACACACCGCCGCTCGGTGAGATCGTGAGCCTGCGCAAGTGGAGGCGCGTCAGCGGATAACTTCGTCCACGTTCACTTGAGAAGCATGAGATATCCGGCCGACGACACATCGTCCGAGAGCCCAGGGAGGGATAGACCAATGCCAGGACCTGTCGACGCCAGCACCAAATTCGAGCCGGAGTTCGGCTGGGCGAAGCTGCCACACCCAATGACGTTCAAGGAAGCGACCTCGGTTGCAGTGGACTCAGAAGACACGGTGTATATCTTCAATCGCGGCAAATCACCAGTGATCGTTTTTGACAGGGATGGGAACTATCGCAGTCACTGGGGAGAGGGCGACTTCGACCGTCCTCACGGGATTCGCACCGATGCCGAAGACAACCTGTACCTCATCGACGACATCGCTCACATGGTCGAGAAGCGGACGCGAGACGGGAAGCTGCTGATGCGGATCGGAGAGCGCGGAAAGGCCGCCGACTGGCAGCAAGGAGAGCCTTTCAACAGGCCGACCGACGTGGCTGCGCATCCCGGTTCAGGTGACATCTTCGTATCAGATGGCTACGGCAACTCACGTGTCCACCGATTCTCAGCACATGGAGAGCACCAACTGTCATGGGGCGAGCCTGGGTCGCGGCCGGGCCAGTTCAGCCTGCCGCACAACATCGCTCTGCTCGGCGATGACAGGGTGATCGTGTGCGACCGCGAGGATTTCCGGCTCCAGGTCTTCACGCTGGACGGCGAGTTCGTCGATCAGGTGATTTCACACAGGCCAATCGCTATCTACAGCGGTCCCAACGCGGGATCGAACATCTATGTCGCGGAGGCAGGAGCGCCGCCGGTGCAGGCCGGCGTTAAGCGTCTCGGATTGGACGTGGTGATCTACGACTCCGACCTCAACGAGGTTGGCCGCTTTGGGAACGAGCTTGGCGGCGAAGGCGTAGATCAGTTCCTCGCTCCACATGGAATGGCCGTGGATTCCACCGGCTCGGTCTACATTGCCGAAGTCTCATACACAGCGCACGGATCGCAGCTCGACCCGCCGCGAGAGGTCGTGTCTTTGCGCAAATGGAACAGAGTCAGCGGTTAGGCTCATGCTTGCTCTCAGGTACTACGGCAACAAAGACATAAGGCTTGAGGAGATACCGGAGCCTGAAGCGGGTGCGGGCGAGGTTCGCATCCGCGTCACGTATACCGGCATCTGCGCAACCGACATTGAAGAGTGGCAGTACGGCCCGCTCTGGGTGCAGCACGGCGGGCCTAACCCTCTCACTGGCGCTGATCTGCCCATAACACTCGGCCACGAAATCACCGGTCACATCGACAGCGTTGGCGCAGGTGTCGAAGGCGTGAAACCCGGCGAACGCGTAGCTGTTAAGAACGTCATCACCTGCAATACCTGCTTCTGGTGCCAGCGCGGTGAGCAGGCCGTCTGCCCCAGCATGGCAGTCGCAGGCCTCTCAGGCCACGGCGGCCTTGCCGAATACCTCACATGGCCCGCAGACAACATCGTCAAGCTGCCAGATTCGGTCTCCGATGAAGAGGCAGCCCTTGTTGAGCCAACAACAGTCGCCGTGCGAGCGGTACGCAACTCCGGCGTGAAGGCAGGCGACACCGTAGCCAA
>JANQIZ010000109.1 GCA_028281895.1 Dehalococcoidia bacterium | reverse complement strand
GAGCAGCGGGCGACCAGTTGCCGCATAGGCCTTAACCGGATCGGCAAAACCCTGGCTGTTGATGGCACGCATCACTGCATCGCTGGCGCCCACACCAGGCAGAACGACACCGGCGGCTTCCTCCAGCACGGACGGGTCGGAGGTCACCTCGATGGACGCGCCGACCCTTTCCAGCGCCTTTGAGACGCTGTGCAGGTTCGCCGCACGAGTGTTCACAACCGCGATCTTCGCACCCATCTAGGAGTTGTCCTCGGAGTCCCTGCTGCTGTATTTCTCGAACGGGAGATGCCGGTCCTCGTACCTGGCGAGCATGAAGAGCACATCTGAGAGCCGGTTCAGGTACTTCGGCACAGCAGGGTTGGCAAGCTCGCCGGAATCGAGCAGTGTCACCGCGGCTCGCTCAGTTCGTCGGACCACAGTTCGCGCCACATCCAGAGCCGCTGAGCCCGCAGAGGCCCCCGGGATGATGAAAGAAGCGGGAAGCTCAACTTCCTCTTCTAGCTCTGCCAGCAGCCGATCCAGCTCATCTATGTCACTGCTGGAGATAGTTGGGAAATGCTGCTCAAGCAGATTGCGGGAGGCGGCGTCTGTCGCTAGTTCCGAGTTCACTGTGAACATCCTGGCCTGGATGGAATAGATCTCGCTCTGCACGCGCGGGTCTTTGCACAGAGCCCTGCCCAGGCCGAGGAGAGAAACCGCCTCGTCGCCAAAGCCAAAAGCGGAGACTCTGCTGTCGTCCTTGCGCACGCGGCCGCCGTAGAGGAGGCTCGTATCCCCGGAGTCGCCAGTTCTTGTCGCTATGGATCTTCCTGCCATTTGGCCTTCCAGTGCTGTTGCACGTTCAATTGTAGTTGCGCCTGACTGGAAAATCGGCCCAAAACACCGGCATTAGCGGATTAATCGGACCACACGCATTCGAATTCCTGACCTTTCGAGGTATCATTAGGGTACGTCGAACCGATTCTCACCTCGGGCTAAAGCGTTTTCAGAAGCATGACTACAGCTCATCCAAAGCCTCAAGTTCCGATAAACAGCATCCGCGTCACTGAGAAGGCGGCGGGGAAAGTTCGCGAATTCGCAACACGCGACGGCAAAGACGTGTTCGGCCTCAAGGTCGCCGTCAAGGGCGGCGGATGCTCAGGCCTCACATATGTGCTTGAGATAGTCGACGGGCCTGAAGATGATGACAAGGTCATCGAGCAGAACGGGATTTCGGTCTACGTTCCGAAGAAGGCTTTCGTGTTCCTGGCCGGGACCGTTCTCGATTTTTCAGATGGCCTGAACGGCAAAGGGTTCGAGTTCACGAACCCGAATGCAAAGACCAATTGCGGCTGCGGCACGTCCTTCTCTGTCTAGCTGATCCGTCTGATCGACGAGCCTGCACGGTACCGCGTGAAGAGGTCAGGGTTCCGGCTTGAGCACTTCGGCCACATCTTCCACCACTCGCTTTCTGGAATCCCACGGCGCGGAGTTCCTTTCCAGTTACGGACTGCCTGCCCACTTTGGCGACCCGAACGCTGAGCTCGAAGCGTTTAGCAGTTCGGTTGCCATGCTTGATCGGAGTTCCAGCACCTGCATCCGGCACATCGGAGCCGGTGCACTGGACCTGCTGCACAGGCTCTCGACAAACGATCTCCTTTCGATGCAGCCCGGTGAATCGCGCACTACGCTGTTGACTTCAGAGCGCGGCCGCATCATTGATGCGCTGGATGTTGTCCTGGAGGCGTCAGACCGTCTGCTGCTGCTTTCAGACTCGCTTAATCCCTTAGCCGCGCTCGACTGGATTGACCGCTTCACGATCATTGAGGACGCTGAGGCGGCCGATGCAAGTCAAGATCTGGCACGGATCGCCTTGATCGGCCCGAGATCGGAGGAGCTGGGCGAACTGCTTGCAGATGGTTTCGATTCCACACTGGTTAGCAAGTCATGGGGCGAATCCCACCGACTGGACATCGTCATGCCGCGGCACCGATTCGAAGATGCCTGGGACACGCTCGCCTCGGCGGGAGCATGCCCGTCAGGTGAACTGGCATTCGAGGCTGCGCGCGTAGACCGCGGCATCCCTGCGCCTGGCTACGAACTGACCGATGCGACGAATCCGCTGGAAGCAGGACTCAAGGACCTGGTGAGTTTCACAAAGGGTTGCTACATCGGACAGGAGGTCGTAGCGCGTCTCGACACGTATGACAAGCTGCAACGCCGACTTGTCCGTCTTACCTGCGACTCGCCGCTCGAACGCGGCTCTGAACTCACAGCCAATAGCAAACGAGCAGGTGTTGTCACATCTGTCTCGGAGATCGCGGGCAGCGATGCGCACGCGGGTCTGGGCTTTGTGCGGCGAGACTACTGGGAAGACGGAACTGTCATCGACTCACCGGAAGGCTCTGTGACTGTTCACGCACTGCCAGTCTTCGCCTAGCCCAGTTTTCGCCTAACGGTGAAAGACGGTCTCGCCGCCGTCAACGGTGATTATCTGCCCCCGGATCATCTCCGCATCCTTGCCGCACAGCATCGCCACCACGTTCGCCACATCCTCCGGCGTGACCGCACGTCCCGCGGGCGTGGGCCTGTCTGCAAGGTCCTTCACGCCAAGCTCGTCAGGGAAAGCGTCGAGCGCACCGGTCTGCACATAGCCTGCCGACACGCCGTTCACGATGATTCCTTCCGACGCCAGCTCGATCGCCAAGTAGCGAGTTACCGCTTCCAGCGCAGCCTTGGAAACGCCGACTGCGAAGTACGACTGCAGCACCATTCTCGATCCGGGACTCGAGATGTTGATGACTCTCCCACCTTCGCCCATCAGCTTCGCAGCCTCGCGCGCTACCAGCCACGGCCCTCGGGCGTTGATGTCCATCGTCCAGTCCCAGTGCTTGGGCGATAGCTCAGTCGACGGCCGCATGACCCCGGATGCAGCGTTGTTGACAACGATATCGAGCCGTCCGAAGCGTTCTTGCACCTGCGATACAAGAGAAGCGACCGCCTCTTCATCACCGACATGAGCGCGGATTCGCTCGCATTCGACGCCGGTTGACTGGATCTCAGCTTCGGCTTCCTTTGCTGCAGAGTGATTCTTCAGGTAGTTAAAAGCGATCGAGGCTCCGCGACGAGCGAGTTCAAGGCAGATGGCGCGTCCAATGCCGCGGGAGCCGCCCGTCACCAGTGCGACCTGTCCTGAGAATTCGCGTGAGTCGTTTGAGTCTGACATTACTGGTCCGGGCCTGATCTGCGCCGCCGAAGATCCGGTCTGCTAGATCGCCATGCCGCCATCAACGCGGAGCACGTCTCCCGTCACGTAGCGAGCTTCCTCGGAGCAGAGGAAGACGATCATCGGCGCCACTTCCTCGGGCTCACCGAAACGGCCCATCGGAATCCACGTCATCACCGTCTCCTTCAGCTTGTCGCTGAGCACATCGGTTGTCGCGGTGCGGATGTATCCGGGAGCGACAGCATTGACGGTTATGTTCCGGGTTGCGACCTCTTTGGCCAGCGACTTGGTGAAGCCGTGCACTGCAGCCTTCGATGCCGAGTAGTTCGTCTGGCCGACGTTGCCGCGGATTCCGACTACGGAAGACACGTTCACGATGCGTCCCCATCGCTGCTTGATCATTCCAGGGACTACCAGACGGCTGCAGTAGTAGGTGCCCTTGAGGTTGGTATCGAGCACGCGATCGAAGTCCTCGTCCTTCATTCGCATGAGAAGCGAATCGGAGATGATGCCTGCGTTGTTGATCAGAATCTCGACAGGCCCGAAGGCTTCCTCCACCGCGCCGACCATCTTCTCCACCTGGTCCCGATCAGCGACGCTGCCGCCAACTGCGATGGCGCTGACACCAGCCTCGGTGATGGTCTTGACGACCTCTTCAGCGTCTTCGGGGTGGGTGTTGTAGTTCACGGCCACGCGGTGGCCCAGAGCGGCGAGCCGAATCGCACACTCGCGTCCAATTCCTCTTGATGCGCCAGTTATTAGAGCGGTTCGCGGTTGGTCAGGCAATGGGGCTTCCGTTGTGCTGATGATCCTGTTTGCGGCTGGCACGAGTGTACTACTCACCCGTGGCTCAAGCGGTCAAATGACGGAGCAGGCTTCAGCCATCCGCTAAGAGTCTGATATCTCAGACCTGATCTTTTCCAGCTCCGCAGTCTGGGCATTGATGTAGTCGTTCTCAACAACGATTCTGGCTGTCCCGATGGCTCCTGCGATGGCATCGACTCCAGAAGAGCCGTGGCCGACGATTGCCGCGCCTTTCAGGCCAAGCAGCGGACCGCCGCCGAGGGCTTCCAGGCGGTTGGTGCGGGCAAATACCACATC
>JANQIZ010000075.1 GCA_028281895.1 Dehalococcoidia bacterium | reverse complement strand
GCGGCTGGCCAAGCTCGGCTGCCAGCTCCTCCAGCTCCGATCTCGCAAGGTCAAGAATCGAACTGCGCGCAGTCTCTTCACCGGAACTCGACTGAGATTCGGTCGTGGCAGCGGTAGACCCGGCAGTGTTTCCAGGGACAGTCAACGGATTCCTTGCACGCAGGATGGATGCGCAGTTAGAGGTTGCGAGTACAGCGATATCACCAGTTTAACTACTGCCGGTAGCCAAAACGGGAAGCAGAGACGAGTTCAAGTCCATAGACTCGATCACAATGACACATAACTCAGCACCCGAACCAGAAATCGAGCGGCTTAACCAGCTTGCGCTCGAACGTCTTCGAGGGAATCGCCGCACCGGCTACGACCCTTACTACCGCATCAACTACGAGTACTCGATCCCGTCGCCTGGCCGCTACCAGTGGCAGTGGTTCTGGGACTCCTGTTTTCACGTCATCGCACTGGCGCGCCTCGACCCGGCGATGGCTCAACGAGAGTTGGAGACTCTGCTTGCCGCACAGCGCGATGACGGCTTCATTGGCCACATCATCTACTGGGGACGCAGAGGCGGGTTTCTGAGCGCGTTGTACATGCAGAGCCGATTCGGAGAGTGGCGTCGCAGGCACTCAGCCATGCTTCAGCCGCCGCTGCTCGCCCATGCCATCGAAGCGGTATTCGATGCGACAGGCGACAAGTCACTGCTCGAAAAATACCTGCCGGCGGCGTGGTCCTACTACCAATGGATCCTGAGGGAGAGAGACGCTGACGCAAACGGCTTGACTGCGATCATCTCGCCATATGAGTGCGGTATGGATAACTCGCCCGTATTCGACGCTCCTCTCGGCCTTAAGCACCCCGGACGGTTCGCTCTGCTGTTCAAGAATCGCTGGCTCGACTTCGTGAACCTCGTGCGCGGGAACTTCGACTATAAAAAGATACGGCGAAGAGGCGGATTCAATGTTGTCGACCCAATGATGAACGCCATCCTCGCCGACAGCCTCGAGACGCTGTCCCGGCTCTACGGCGAGGTGAGCAACCGGGCTATGGCTGATGAGTCTGAGCGCGCCGCAGCCCGCATCGGGTCTGCCATGAATGACCAGCTCTGGGACAAGGATCTTGGCTACTTCGTCTATCTCTCCGGCAACCAGCGCGAGAGGCTTACCGATCTCACCGCAGGCTCGATCATGCCATTGATCAACTCATCTACGCCGGCTGACCGTATTGAGCGCATGGTCAAGGAGCATCTCTGCAACGAGGATGAGTTCTGGACCACGCTTCCTGTGCCGAGCGTGGCGCGCAATCACCCTGACTACGATGCATCAAGCGAGAGCTACATCTGGCGAGGTCCGGTCTGCATGAACCTGAACTGGCTATTCGTGCGCGGCCTGCGCGCCCGCGGCTATTCAGAGATAGCGGATGAGCTGGCCAGCCGCTCTCGTCGATCCGTACTCAGGGATTTTCGGGAATTCTACTCACCGGAAACCGGCGCAGGCATGCGCGGCACAGAGTTCGGCTGGGCGACCGCTGCAGTGGCGATGTAGCAGCAGCCTCCTGAGTGTTCGAGTGATTCGATCTCGAAGGTCGCTAACGATGCGAATTGTTAGCACTGTGTTAACGTTTCCGATCTACCGTCATCTTTCGTGCCTGTAAAGTCCCGAGGCGCCGGGCAGACAGGCACGGAAAGATCGGCTAAACAGCGAAACTCCAGAGAGTCACATTCATGACGCAGACGGATCCGGTCGGCATCACAGAGGCCGGACTAGAAGAGAACATAATCAAGTTCACTGAAGAGGAGCTTGTTGTCGAGGCTCGTGATGTTTCGGTCACCTACGGGTCCAAGCTGGCTATCGAAAAGGTGTCGATGCAGGTGCCGCGAAACAGCGTTGTGGCGCTGATCGGCCCGTCTGGCTGCGGCAAGAGCACCTTCATCCGCTGCTTCAATCGAATGAACGACCTCATTCCATCTGCACGCGTGACGGGTGAGGTGACATACAACGGCACCAACGTATATGCCACCGACCAGGATCCGACAGAGATCAGGTTTCGCATCGGCATGGTGTTCCAGAGGCCGAACCCGTTCCCGAAGAGCATCTATGACAACGTGGCATTCGGGCCGCGCATCAACGGCATGGACGTCGACATAGATGAGGTTGTTGAGCGCTCGCTTCGGCGCGCTGCCCTGTGGGATGAGGTCAAAGACAGGCTCAAGGACAGCGGTCTCAGTCTCTCCGGTGGGCAGCAGCAGCGTCTCTGCATCGCCCGTGCGCTTGCGGTGGACCCAGAGGTTGTGCTCATGGACGAGCCGGCATCGGCGCTTGACCCTATCTCGACGCAGGCGATCGAAGACCTGATCACCGAGCTCTCGTCCCGCTACACGATCATCATCGTGACTCACAACATGCAGCAGGCGACCCGTATCGCTGACTACGCTGCAGTTCTCATGGCAGGTGAGGAGCGGGTTGGCAGGCTGATCGAATACGGTCCCAACAGCCAGATATTTGATACTCCGCGGGACCATCGCACGGAAGCATATGTAACGGGCCGCATCGGCTAAAAACCGGTGGCAGCGGCGCCTTTCAACCCCTTTGGAGGGACCAGATGGCCAGAGCTGAATTTGATAGAGACCTGGCTCAGCTTGAGTCAGAGATCATCCTCATGGGCGGTCTTGTCGAGGCTGCTGTCATCGACGCGATCGCTGCTCTTGCGCAGCGTGATCTCGATAAGTCGCAGCGAGTCATCGACGCGGATGACCGGATTGACGACAAAGAGAACGAGATCGAAGTAGAAGCCATAACGCTGTTGCGGAAAGAGGCGCCTGTCGCCACCGATCTGCGGCGCATCATGGCGACTCTCTTCGTCGCAAGCGAGCTGGAGCGCATTGGCGACTACGCTGAAGGCATCGCCAAGATCAGTCTGCTGATGGGCCATGAGCCGCCGCTGAAGGAGCTGATCGACATCCCGCGGATGACGGACATCGCGCTGTCTATGCTCAAGAAGAGCATCGAAGCCTTCACCCAGCACGATGTCGAGCCGACCAAGTCCATAGCAGACTCGATAGGCAGCATGGACGATGAAGTCGACGTGCTCTACAACACGGTTCAGGCTGACCTGATCGAGTTGATGAAACAGGACGCTGACAACATTGAGCGAGCGACGTATCTGCTCTGGGCCGCTCACAACATCGAACGCGTCGCCGACAGGGCTACGAACATCGCCGAGCGGGCGATCTATCTGGTTACCGGGCAATCGGTGAGCGTCGGTGGCAGCGAGACCGTGTCCGACGCCCTCTAGTGTGGCCCTCGGCGAATCAGTACAGCAGGGCTCCGGCTATCGAGACAAACGACGCTCCCGAAGCGTCTGAATTGCACTGCTGATAGCCCATCCACGTGCCATCGGTCGCGCCAGCCGCCCACAGGGCCATGTAGATCGGCGCCATTCCGCACACCCGGCTGTAGTCATTCTCGCGCCTGAGGACATCGAGGAACTCCCGGTGATCGCCCTTGACCACCGCGGACATTAGTTCCGTGTCGTGCTCCTCAATCTCCCTACGTATCAGGTCGTCGCTCTTTTCCTCGTCTCCGAATACCGGCCCGACGTGCGACAGATCGGCGGCGGCGACGAAAACAGTCTTCCGGTGGCGGGCGACCTGTTGGAGCATGCCAATCGCATCCGCAATCTGGATGTGATCGTCAGGCGCCGAAGCTCGAAGGCTCCCATCTTCGCGGACGTATCTGTCGAGTGAGCCGCAGAGTATCGGCAGCATCTGTACGGCGTTATCTCCAACCGCCCAGTTCAGCCACAGCGACGCAAGCTCAATCGAGTGCTCGCTCCTGTGGTTGAGCTCATCGCGGAACGGATGATCTTTGACATCCGGATCTCGATCGAGAACCCTGGCGAGCTTGCCGACAAGGTCTCTGTCAGTCGGAAATATGTTCCACGGAGTCGCATAGCTCTGGTTCGTGAGTGTTAGCCGAGGGCCGGCTCCGTGATGGTCAGTCCCGAACACCACAGCGAGTTCGACATCCTGGAGATCCGGAGCCGCTTTGCGCCAGACCTCCGCGTATGAGTTCCCTCCGCGCTCATAGTCGATGTGAGGGCTGACGATAGCCTTCAAGTCACGGCCGCTTGGTTCCTGGTCATCTGAAACGCCAGGAGCGAACGATTCGAACATGTCCAGCAGCCTGTCCGGATCGGCAGGATAGGCCTGGCCCTCAAGCGCCGGGATGCGAAAATCGCCGGACTGGTATTCGTAGAGGGCACGATCCTTTTCCGCATTGAAGCGCTGCCCTTCCAGCAGGAACAGCTCGTCCAGTTGCTGAAACATATCGCGGACGGCATCCTGGCTAACCTCGGACTCGACCCGGCTTCGAACAGTGGAATCGATCTCATCCACGGTCAACTTGCCATCGGCAAGACCCAGGAACGGACCCAGCTCTATCCTGACCAGCAGTGTCTTCGCAGCCAGTCGAAGGGGGTCCTTGATCAGGAAGAAGCCTTGCCCGTCCTGCTCAATTCTCTGAACTTCGACGTGCCTGAGCTTCGGGCGCAGCGGGTCAGTTGAGGTCAATGAATCAGGTTCCGAATTAAGTAGCGTGTAATCGAAGATGGCAGGCGCGAACTGCCTCGCCTCTCTCAATCTGAATCATACGCAGAGAAGCCGCAGGAAGACCTGCGGCTTCGTGAACCAACTAACCAGACCTGTCTAGACACTCCGGCCTTTGCCCTGTTCGCGAGAAACGCTCAGGCTGATCTTGCGAGCCAGCCTGAAAGGGTCGGCAGAGACGACCTCCTGCGGATCACGCTGCGCGTCGCAAGCTCGTTAAGGGAGAGCGTCGGAGCGCTATCTGCATCGACAACAACGCGCTTCGCTGCGCCACCTCGCTGCACGATGCGATGCACAGTCCGGGTGCTCACCTTGAACTGCCTCGCCAGCTCAGCAACAGAGATCCCGGCCTTCCTCAGTCTGAAGATCTCGTCGTCACGCTGGCCGCGATCCTCTCGGCTCGTCCAGCCAGGATTGTCGTACTTGCACTGCGTCAGCGGACACTCCAGGCAAGAGCTCGCAAACTCACATCCATCGTCCGCATACCTGGTGTTCTCTGGCAGGGTGTCGGACCTCACAGGCTCAAAAGTCATCGTCATCGCAAACCTCCGATACCTGCACGGCCAGAAGCCGCGCGCGTGACAACTCGGGAATCTTCCAGTGAAAACCGCCTCGGCGCTCCAGTCATCGTCTCTTCGGCAAACGCCTCGGCAAGAGCAGCCTCGAACATCGACCCGGCGACTCCGGGAACGCCGTAGAACACTCGAACCGCAGCCGAGCCAGACAGCCTCGGAGCCACGCGGCTTGAGTACCAGTCAGCCTTAACGTCGTGGGCAGCCACAACCTCTACCAGCCGGTCAGGACGGGGTGAGCGCTCCGAAACCGGCATATCCGCGCTGATGAACATCTGCCGCGCCTCACCGAGCGCAACCGTGCGCGCTCCGTCCGGCCGCCACAGATCCTCAGCGCCGGACAGGTTCAGTCGGCCAACGAGATCCAGGAGCGCCGGATAGGTCTGCTCTGCAAAGTGAGGAGCGATCGCCACGGACACTCCACCCGCCGCCGAGCCGGAAAGGAGCAGGAAACTCCTGAGAGGAGTAGCGAACTCCGTCACCGCCGAAATCGAAGCAGCCTCGATAGCGAACGTCGCGGGCTGATGGGCCATCAACGCAGCAGCAATCTCGCGGCCTGCCTGCTCAGCGCCCGGCAGCACATCCTGTTCGACAGAGACCTCTGGCCTCTCAAGCGTCATCACCATCTCAGCAACTCCTTCCACACATCCCGTCTCTGTTCACCTCAACATGACTCAGGTACTTCACCGTTTAGAACGGGCGTTCTAATATGGAACACTTGTTCTAATAAGTCAAGCGGATCTGGCACCGCTTTTCCCTGCGCGCTTCTTGACCCTCGAATCGCCCGGTCTTAAGTTCCGTTGTGCCGACACGCCAACAGGTAGACATCGACCGATAACACGCAGAACGGAACCTCATGAATGCAGAACTGATCTCCATCGGCTCAGAGCTATTGCTCGGCCAGATCGTTGACACAAACGCCTCGTGGATGGCGCAGCGGCTGGCAGAGAACGGGGTGAATCTCTTCTACAAGACAACTGTTGGCGACAACTTCGACCGGATGACTTCGATCATCGACTCGGCTCTTGAGCGCGCAGATGTCGTGATCACCGGCGGTGGAATCGGGCCGACGCAGGACGACCTGACCCGCGAGGCTGTCGCTCACGTGACAGGCCGAACGGTCGTGGTCCACGATCCATCGCTCAAGGAGTTGAGAGAGCGCTTTCAGAAGCGCGGATTCATCCTCACCAAGAACAACGAGCGCCAGGCGATGATCCCTTCCGACGCGATCGTCGTTAAGAACCCGAACGGAACCGCGCCCGCATTCATGGTCGAGGATCCTCGCGGAGTCGTTATCAGCCTGCCAGGAGTGCCGTTCGAGATGAAGTGGCTCTTCGATAACGAGGTGCTGCCTTACCTCCGCGAGAAGTTCGGCCTGAAGCAGACGATCCACTACCGGGTGCTAAAGGTGGCGGACATTGGTGAGAGCGCGGTTGACGACCGCATCGGCAAGCTGATCTCAGACTCTGAGAATCCGACCGTCGGTGTGCTTGCTCATCCGGGCCAGGTGGATGTGCGAATCGCTGCTCGCGCTGATTCACGGGAGCTTGCATCAGGACTGATCGACTCGGTCGAGGCTGAGGTTCGCAAGTTGCTTGGCGATCACGTCTTCGCAACCGACGACGAGACTA
>JANQIZ010000392.1 GCA_028281895.1 Dehalococcoidia bacterium | reverse complement strand
GGCAGGATCTTCAACGGCGACGTAGACAGCGTCACCGCTCCAGGCTCAGATGGCCAGTTGACGATCCTGCCGATGCACGCGCCCCTCATCACTTCGCTGGCCGATGGAGACCTCAAGTACGTCGACAACGGCGAGGAGCATCACATCGCGCTGCTTGGCGGCTTCATGGAGGTCAACTCCAACCGGATCTCCGTGCTGGCGAACGCCGCTGAGGACGAAGCGGAGATCGACGAGGCTCGCGCTGAAGAGGCAGTTCAAAGAGCGCAGCAGAGGCTTGCTGATCGCACCGGAGACATCGATCTCGAGCGGGCACTGAGGTCACTTCGCCGTGCCCGGGTCAGGCTCGGTGTAGCGCGTCGACGTGGATCTCGCGGCCTCGCCGGCCGGGTGCCACCACAGCCGACGCCGCAGGCTTAGTTCACTCTCTTCGCTAGCTGGCTGAGGCTTCGTCTCGCCGCTTCATCTCGACTCTACACGCCTTCATGAGATCGCGTGCGTTGGCCTTGCCGATAGCGCGAAGCACATGGCTCGTCACGCGGCGCACCTGCTTGGGCGGCGCTTCGACCAGCGTCTCGGCTCGCTCATTTATAAGGCCCCAGAACGGGGGCAGATCGCGGGGCCAGACCAGGCCATGCGGTGTCATCAAATAGTGGAAGTCGGCAGCGCGCAGGTAAGCCTCATCATGAAACTTCGTGCTGAAGATCGCCAATCTATTTTCAGCGGCCGCATGACGCTTCGCAGCACGTTCCTCTTCTTCGAGCACCAGCGCTGTGCTGGCACCTCCAACGCCATTGAGCTCCGCAGAGAACTCCGCTGATCGCGCTAGCGATTCCGAACGAGCCAGCAGCCGCTCCCTGTCCCGTCGCGTGTGGTTGTCCTTCTGAAGGTCGGACCTCGAAGCCTTCACCTCCACGAGGTACACGCGATTTCGCCGGTCTATCCCAACGACATCTGCGACGCGGCCGGAGGGTCCTTCAAGTCGCACCTCGAAGCCAATGACCCGGCATGCTGCTTCTTCGTAAAGCCATCGCCATGCCGCCCACTTCAACTCGTATGTCAGGTCAGTTTCACTGCGCCGCTTGATCGATCCCGTCATTTCAGTCGCCACGCTCCGCCGTTGAATCAAGTGTTTCGCACAATTGTTCTAATCCGTGCCATTGTTGCATGACAGGACAGAACAGACGTGCTAATTTCCCTGCAGAACAAATGTTCCCCAGGCCCTTGAGCCTGGACCAAGGGAGAGAGAAATGAGCAGCTTTCTAGTGCAGTCGAAGCTGAAGCTTGAAGAGGTTTCGTCCGGCAAAGTCGCAGTGGTTGGAGTCGGTGGAGCAGGCGAGCGTCTCGTGAGCGCGATGAAGGAGAGCCTGCCAGCGTGTATCGGTCTGGTTGATGGGTCTGAGCTACAGAATCATACTGACGGGTTTCCAGAGCGCATCCGCCATGCAGAAGTTGTGATCGTGATCGCTGCGATGGCAGGGAGAAGTGGCGGCAACGCCGGGCCAGCAGTAGCGCGCCAGGTGCGAAATCAAGGAGCGATCGTGCTCGGAGTTCCGTTGATGCCGCTGGATTTCGAGCCTGTATCGAGGCACATAGCCGCGTTCGATGCTCTCACCCGGTTCACAGCATCGTGCGACACCATGTTCGATATCCCAAGTGCCGAAGCTGAAGTCACCACACTGCACGACGCGCTCGCATCGGTTCGATCGCATGTCACGGAGTTCGTGCAGACTGTCGCAGCTCTTTCCGACACCTCCTTTGATCCGGGAGGTGTGTCTCTGGACGAGCTTCGCGAGCTAGTCGCCACCGGCAACGAAGTCGGCCTTGTCTCGGTTAGCACTTCTGGAAGTAGCGCATCGCGGCGTCTTGCGATGCGTTGCTCGAATCTGCTCGCCCGGGAGTCAAGACTGAGCGAAGCGATTGTCATCATCGAGTCTGGCCAACCGCTCACTATTGCGAAGATCAGAGACGTTCAGGTCGAACTGGCGTCGCACTTCGCGCCCGGTTCCGAACCTGGACTGAAGGTGCGAGTTAACCGCTCTCTCTCACATCGGGATGTGAGGCTCTCTGCCCTCATCTCGAAGTCGAGCATGAGCAGGCCTGTTCAGGAGAGTGCGCTTGTGTTGCCAGCACTTGAGCGAAGCCGGATGGAGCGCTCACTCGCACTGGTCAACTAGTCAGTCTCTAGTCAACTTGGGGCTGCGGCGCCGGACCTCTGCTGCAGCCACATCACTGGCCGGTCGGGTAGACCATGCCCCCGGTACTGCCCGCCCGGCCAGACCTCTACTCCGCTAGCCGCTCACTCTCGGACTTCCGGGATACGTGCCACCAGCGTTGAGTGCCAGGTTCCCACCGTCCATTGGCAGCGCGATACCTGTCACGAATGAGGATGCATCGGATGCCAGGAATATCGCAGGTCCCTTGATCTCCTCAGGCTCACCCAGTCGGCCGGTCGGAATGCCGCTCACGAAGGTGTTGATCAGCCCGTCCGTCGCCGCCACTCGCTCACGCAGGCCATCGTTCCACACCTGCGCTGGCACGATGCAGTTCACGCGCACTCCCCTCGAAGCCCATTCGGTGCTCAATTCACGGGTCATCTGGATCACCGCTGACATGGACATCCCGTATGGCATGTGGCCTCTGCCCAGGGAGTTCCAACCGCCAATAGATCCGAAGTTGATGATGCTTCCTTTACCCTGCTCAAGCATCCTTCGGCCACCTTCCTGGCACATCACGAACCTACCGAATACCAGGTTCTGAAAGACCTGCTGAACCTCCTCGACCGGAATCTTCTCTGGCGCGCCACCATGCCCTTCGCCTGCGACGTTGCCCAGCACATCGATCCTTCCGAACTCGCGATCCAGCAACTCATATGCCCTGCGAATCTGGTCCACTTCAGAGACATCGCATTCCACCGGAATCGCCCTTCTGCCGATGCTCTCGATATCGCGGGCCGTCTTCTCGGCTCCGGGCAGGTTGATGTCGAGCAGCATCACATCGGCCCCGGATTCAGCGAAACCGATCGCCATCTGACGGCCCATGCCACTGGCAGCGCCGGAAACCATGGCCACTCGTCCGTCCAGTTTGAACAGGGGATGCGACATCAACGACCTCTTTCTCGAAGCGAAGTGAAACAATCGTGGCGGATGTTACGCCAGCAGGAGGAGCGAGGGTGGGGTCTGCTACTGACACGGAAGAGCGGATCGCTGAGCTGGCGCAGGATGTGGCCAGCTGGCGGGGCTGGGATCTTCTGCGGCTCAAGATTCGGCGTGCTCCGGTTCCCTGGGACATGAGCGAGATCGCATCCGGCTTTCTCAGCGGCCGGGAGTCGGTCCTTGATGCTGGCTGCGGCAACGGCCAATTGCTGCGATCCCTTTCTCGCGGCCTGCGCCGCGGGATCGGCATAGACATCTCGAAGGAGCGAGTTCAGTACGCACGAC
>JANQIZ010000341.1 GCA_028281895.1 Dehalococcoidia bacterium | reverse complement strand
ACCGGTGATTCTCAGCGCAGCAATGTTCATATCGAACCAGTTGGCGAAGTACCTGCAGATGCCCTCGCCAAAGCCCTTTGAAAGACCGTACGCGCTCGGGGTGTCCAGCGGCACCTCTTCCTCAGAGCCATAGTAGTCACGGCCGCGGTAGTGGACGCTCATCGAACTGGTGTAGACGCCGGACTTCACACCCATCGACTGCGCTGTGTGCAAGAACATGTGCAAGCCGAGACAGTTGACCGTGTAGTTATCACGAATCACCTTCTCGTCCTGGTCAGTCACTGAACCTCCCTGCGGACTGAGCATCACGAGCCATATAAAGGCGTCGACCCCTTCAAGAGCCTTCTGAATATCTGAGGGTTTGGTGACAGAACCCTGAACGAACTCGACACCCGGCTGAGACGGCTCAGCCATGTCGAGCACTCGGATCTCGTGTTGCTGCTGCAGATACGGCGTGATGAAGCTGCCAACCATCCCGGACCCACCGACAAGTAGAACTTTCATCGGTCGTTCTCGAAGTCTGAGCCGTCCAGCACCATGCGGAGACCGCGAGATACAGCATCAAGCGAAGCTATCTGCTCATCGCTCAACCGAATCTCCAGCGCGCCGAGGTTTTCCTGCACCTGGGCCTCGGTGTCGGCGCCAGAGATCGAGACGGTGATCTCAGGATTGGACAGGACCCATGCCTGGGCCACCTGTGCGACCGTAGCTCCGAGCTCATCTGCAACCTCTCGCACCTTCGTCAGAACATCCGCCGCTTTGCCGCGCAGAACATCGCCAAAGATTCCTCGCCGACGCGATCCCCATAGCAGGCTGTCGTCCGGCATCGTCTCCGGCGTGTACGCGCCGCTCAACAGGCCAACGGCGAGTGGACTGTATGCCATGACGCCGATCCTGGTCTTGCGGACGAACGGGAACATCTCGTCCTCGAGAGTGCGGTTGAGAAGCGAGTACGGGTTCTGCACTGTGATCAACGGCTGCGCGTTCAACTCCGACTGAACATTGAGCGCTGCGAGGACTTCCCAAGCCTGGTGGTTGCAGACTCCCACATAGCGAATCTTGCCCTGCCGTGTCAGGTCGTCGAGCGCCCTGAACTGCTCCTCCTGTGAGACCGTTTCATCCACATGGTGCAGCAGGTACACATCGATGCGATCTGTCTGCAGCCGCTCAAGCGATCTCTCCACCTCCCGCATGATGTGGTAGCGGGATGAGCCTTCGTCGTTTGGGCCGGGGCCGATCGGGCTGCGGACCTTCGACGTGATCACTACATCGTCTCTCCGGCCGCCAAGCACCTTCCCAAGCAGCTTCTCTGAAGAGCCGATGTTCGCGCGGTCGTCCATGTAGCCGTAGACATTTGCGCAGTCGATCAGGTTCAGACCGCCGTCGAGGGCGGCAAGGATCGCCCGCTCACCCGCCTTCTCGTCAGGCTGCCCCCGGAATCCGAGTCCGAGCGCCATGCGGGACACCTTCACGCCGCCGGTGCCAAAGTTGACGTACTCCACTGGTTCTCCTCTCGAAGCGACATCGATCGATAGCTCGGCGGCATTCTATGTCGCGAAGACTGATCGCGGTGAGCTGCTCTCTAGCCGTTGACATGTGCTCACTCGAAGCATATAGTCCTTTTTGAACTATTACTAAATGTACTATGATCACTTCACCAGTTTCTGAACTCCCGCAGACATCATTCGCCATCCTTGGCATGCTCAGCTTTGGCTCCATGTCCGGGTACGATCTAAAGCAGTTCGCAGACGAGAGCATCGGATACTTCTACTGGTCGCCTGCGAAGAGCCAGATATACGCCGAGCTGCGCCGACTCAAGAACGCCGGCATGGTGACCGAAGAGCATGTCGAACAGGAGAATCGGCCTGACAAGCGGGTCTATGCCCTGACCGACTCCGGGAGAGAAACGCTAGCGGCATGGGTTGGCAGTCCGGAGCTGGAGCCGGATGTGTTCAAGAGCAGCCTGATGCTCAGGGTGTTCTTCGGCAGATCAGGGAATCCGTCAGCCTTGATTCCTCTGCTTGAGCAGAACCTTGAGCGGGCAAACCACCAGCTTGAGCAGCTGAAGGAGATCGAGGAACGGCAAAAAGACTGCGCGCCGGGATACGACCCGACCTTTTCGCTCCTGACGTTGCGCGCCGGCATCCTGCTGACACTGGCGTCTACCGACTGGACAAAAGAGTCGATCGCCATACTGGGCCGATACCAAGACGCCGATACGCAAG
>JANQIZ010000323.1 GCA_028281895.1 Dehalococcoidia bacterium | reverse complement strand
GGGAGGCAGCCTTCGAAACCGGGCCGAAGCCTTTGCCCGGCGCTGATGAGTTTCTGGCTCGGCTGTCGAAGCGCGGTTTACCTGTCGTCCTCGTGACCTCCGGCGAGGACAAATACGTTCAGACGGTCTTGAAACGGTTCGACTGGTCTGACGTGTTCTCCCATCATGTGACTCTCGAGTCTGTGACCAGGATCAAGCCTGAACCAGAGCCGTATTTCGCAGCGGCCAATCTCCTTGGCCTGGAGCCCTCGGACTGTGCGGGGATCGAGGATTCTGCATCGGGCCTCACTGCGGTGTTAGCTGCCGGGATGTTCTCGATAGCAGTTGGCAGTGGCGCTACCGGCAGGCTTGAGCACGAGCCAGACCTGCAGCTTGAGTCACTGGAACAGTTCGACAACCAACTGCTGGACAGCTTGTTCGGCCCAGGCAGCTAGGCTTTCCAATCCGATCGCGCTGCTCGTGGTATAAGTGCCTTCGAACCCTGAGACCACTCATCTGAGGAATTTTCGTATGCCAATCATCGACACACATTGCCACGCCGGCGAGAACTGGTTTGAGCCCTTTGAGGTCCTTGAGTTCCAGATGGACCGGTGTGGCGTCGACGGAGCGGTCCTGATCCAGCACGGCGGCACGTACGACAACCAGTACCTGTTCGACAAAACCTCGGGCAGTAACGGCAGGTTCAAGGTCGCAGTACTTGTCGATCCTGAACATGAGGACCCGCTTGGAGAGCTGACGAGACTGGCCGAGCAGGGAGCCGCCGGAGTTCGTATCTACCCCGGACAGCAGTTCAGGACACCGCATCCACACGACATCTGGAAGAAAGCGGGAGAGCTGGGACTGGTTGTCACCTGCCTGGGCAATGCCAGCCAGTTCGCATCCACAGAGTTCAAGGCGATGCTCGACGCCTGTCCGGAGACGCAGGTTGTGATCGAGCATCTTGCTGGAGTTGGCATAGTCGATCCGCCGTACTCGGACTACGAATCGGCCCTCGAATGTGCGCAAAGTCCGAACACGACGATCAAGATTCCGGGTCTTGGGGAGATCACGAAGCGCCCGCCGCGTCTGCTTCCGCACTTCCGCTTCGATGACGTGCCGCCACTATTCGAGATGGCGAAGGAGGCTTTTGGCGTGCAGCGCATGATGTGGGGGAGCGATTTCCCACCGAGCGCTGGCAGGGAGGGCTACGCCAATACGCTCGAAGGCGTGCGAAATCACCCGGCGTTCGCGAACGGCGATGACATCGAATGGGTGCTCGGCAAGACGGCGGCTCGGGTCTGGGGTTTCGACGATCTGTAGAAAACGAAGATCGGCCTACTCGCCCCAGTAAGAGACTCCAACAAGCCCCGGTCCTGTGTGTGCGCCCATAAACGGATGGAACTGCGTGGTGAGCAGCTCCGTGCACTCGACCGCCTCCTGCAGGTCGCTCGCCAGCGAAGTGGCCTCTTCCTCGGCGTCTGCGTGCATCACTACGACGTGCGCTCGCTTGCCAGTCATGTCCTGACGAACCTCTTTGAGCAATCGCTTGTACGCTCCTGAGCGAGAGCGCGGACGAGCGATCGATCCAACGCGCCCGGCCGAAAACTCCATCACCGGCTTGATGTTGAAGAGGTTCGTCGCCCAGACGGCGATCTTCGGGACTCGGCCGCCGCGGTGCACGTACTCAAGCGTATCCAGGTAAGCGAGTAATCGAACACGCTCCGAGATCTGCTCAGCCTTAACAGTGATCTCCTCGATGGAAGCGCCTGATTTTGCCATCCGTGCGCATTCGAGCACTATCAGCGCCTCGGAGCCCGCTGCAGTCTTCGAATCGAACACTCGAATCTCGGTGCCAGGAATCTCATCCGCTGCCATCTCCGCAGCGACGCGGGCGGCATCGTATGCGGCGCTCAGGCTGGCCGAGAGCGTTATGCAAATGATCGAGTCGGCATCCACTGCCGCAGCCTTGAACTGCTCGAGCCACGCGCCCGGTCTAGGCGCAGAAGTGGTCGGCAGCTTCTCCACCGACACCAGCCGTCTGTAGAAGTCGTCCAATTCTCCGCCCGGACCATCGACATAGGTCTCGCCATCGATGGTCACCTCCATGCTGGCGGTGCGAATCCCGAGTTGCTGCAGGAGATCGGAAGGCAGTGCAGCGGCCGAATCGGTGACGATCGCGATTGTGCCGGGCTGAGAATCTGGCGAAGATTGAGTCATAGAGTGGAGATTATCCCGGCGTCTGACAGCAGGTCAAAGCCCCGCGCTGCTCCGTTTCCTATTCGGAACGTCAGAACGAGATCGACTTCCCGACAGTGTGGCCTGCCCACAGCGCGCGATTAACCGTTCGGCCATTAGAATTAGTCGCCCCGGCATGGTGGCCGGCCAAATGAGTAGCAAGACGGACCTGCGAGATGTCTGACCTCAGGCGCATAGCACGACTTCCAAACATGATCGATGTTTCGGAAGCGGAGATTGCGCGTGTGCAGAACGCCGCGAACGCATGCCTGCGTGCATTCGATCTTCGCGGATACGAGCGCATCGAGACACCGATCATCGAGGAAACCGAGCTATTTCTCCGCAAGTCCGGAGGAGAGCTCTCCAGCAAGCTCTATGCCTTTGAAGAGCCGGGCGGTTTCCGCACAAGCCTTCGTCCCGAGTACACCGCTCCTGTGATCCGGCACGCCATTGAGTCAGGTGATGCCGGTACTCGCACGTGCAGATACCAGTACTTCGGCCCTGTCTTCAGATATGCCATGCCTGAGCACCAGTACGGCGCGAAGCCGCGTCAGTTCAATCAGCTTGGCGCAGAGATGATCGGCGCGCCTCCGTTCAGAGCGGATGGCGAGATCATCGCAATGGCCGTCGAGGGGCTGAACTCACTAGGCGTTAAGTCGCCGACGATCGCGCTCGGCCACGTCGGGTTGCTCCGAAGCCTGATGGCCAAGTTCGAGCTGGGCGAGCGATCGGGCCAGTTCCTGCTGGCAAATGCCGGACGCATCTCGAAGGGCTCGACAGAAGATGTCCTGGAGGACGCTGAACGACTGGGCCTGCTGGGGTCCGGTGAATCGAACGCCGCGCCTGTTGATGCCGATATTGAACAGATCAAACGCGTCATCGACCGCTCGCTTGGTCCATTGGGAGCAAACGCGGGATCGAGAACTCGCGATGAAGTTGTGGCGCGGCTCGCCCGCAAGCAGATTCAGGCCGACTCTCCTGAGAATTTCAAATCAGCGCTTTCGATGCTTTCGGAACTGACTGCGATCATCGGAGCGGCCGACACATGCATCGCCGAAGGGCGGCGTCTCGCCAGTGAATCTGATCTCGATCCCGGGTGCTTCGATCTCCTGGAGAACGTTGTCACCGCTGCAGTCGACGAGGGTGTGAATCCCTCGGCGATCAGCATCAGGTTCGGACTCGCACGCGGTGTGGCGTACTACACAGGAATGCTCTTCGACATCCTGCCCGATCCTGATGCTGCCGAGTCGCTTGGTGGCGGTGGCCGATACGACGGATTGACGAGAGCGCTCGGACTCGATGCCGATGTGCCTGCGCTCGGCTTCGCATACAGCCTGGATGCTGTCGCTGAACTTGTTGCTGAATCGTCATCGGCGGGCTCAAGTGCTGAACCAATGCAGATAGTCCCGGCAGATGCGGACTCATGGCCCGCTGCTGCTACGGCGGCGGCCGGGTTGAGGGAAAAGGGCACAGCAGCCGTCCTTCAAGATGTTCCGGATCCGAAGATCTCGTCCAGAGTCATCATCGTGACCTCAGACGGTAAGCAGACAGAGCAGGCGGCGACGTGACGGCTCTAAGACTCGCAATACCTTCATCGGGAGCGCTGTTTGAAGGAGCGCAGGACTTCCTCGCGTCCTGCGGACTGCGTGTGAACAGGGACAACCCGCGCCGCTACACAGGAACGATCCCTGGCCTGCCGAATGTTGAGGTGCTGTTCCAGCGACAGTCGGATATCACCGCTGAAGTGGACGATGGCAGCGCTGATCTCGGCATAGTCGGCCAGGACAGCTTCCTTGAGACGCGACTCGAGAATGGAGACACGGTTCAGATCGGCGAAGGTGCCGGTTTCGGCGGCTCTCAACTTGTGCTGGCGGTTCCGGATTCCTGGGCAGACATCACAACGATGTCGGATCTCGCTGAGCTGGCCCTGGAGTACCGCGACAAGGGAATGGATCTCCGAATCGCCACCAAGTACTCACGCCTTGTCCGCAGATTCCTCGATGAGCGGGGCATCTACTACATCTCTCTTGTCCGCTCGTCTGGCAGCCTTGAAGCGGCGCCTCTCATGGGATACGCAGACCTGATCGCTGACATCACCGCATCCGGCGTGACCCTCAGAGAGAACCAGCTGCGGCCGCTTGTTGACGGAATCGTGCTCCGATCTCAGGCCACGCTCATAGGCAATGTCAGGCTGCTGGCGGCCAGTCCCGAGAAGCTGGCGACGACCCGTGAGCTGCTTGAGCGCATCGAGGCTTCGAGGCGTTCTGGCCAATACCAGCGAGTGTCTCTCAACCTGGTGGCCGACAGCGCAGAAGACGCTGCGTCACGAGT
>JANQIZ010000316.1 GCA_028281895.1 Dehalococcoidia bacterium | reverse complement strand
GTGAACAAGACGAGGTTGCGCTGAACCCGACCACTGTCGCTCCGGTCTAGCCGACATAGTTTGCTGCAAGAAAACACGGCCCCTGCCAGCGGCGCTGATGCGCAACGGTTCCAGGGGCCGTTTCGCGCCATGAGCCAAGCTCTGCGATGGAACTATCTGGTCGAGAGGCGTAGCCAGCCGGGCCATCGGCGAGGCTCGGGCACGCGCTAACATCGCCTGATGCGCATATCCGAATCAACGCTTCTTCTCGGCGGAGTGATACTCGCCCTCGGGTTCACCATCGGCTACGCCATAAGCCTGTTCATCGATGGCTTCCACTGGTTCCGGCTGGTGGTTGTGATCATCGGCGCGGGCGCATCGATCTCGCTCATTGAGAAGTGGTTCGGAACGTGGCGAGTGCCCGGGACCATGATGTCGCGGCAGGAGAGAGTGAGACTCGAAACGCTTGGCGACATAAGCCCCGAGAGCCTTTCTGTAGGGACGCTTCAGGCTGTGCTTCGAACCGGTGGCCTGGCGGCGTGGCAGGAAGAGTCGGGATTTCTCGCCGTGCTGATCGACGGCTACACGATCTACGTCAATCCGTTTGGACAGAACATGATTCTGCTGACCCTTGTGTTTGGCGTGAGGCCGGAAGCGAACCCGGCAGCACTGGAATCGCTTGCCGAGCGCTGGAACGAGGACAACATTGAGATCGGAGCCTCGGCCCATCCAGAGGAAGGCGCGTTCCGCCTTGACGAGGAGATCCCGATCAGCGATGGGATTCGCCCGTTTGAGCTGGTGAAGCGAGCGCACGACTTCCGCGCCGCGATGGATCGCGTCACAGCCATGGACACAGACAAAGTCCTCACCTGACCTGCCTGACGGCACTTCGGCCCGGCGTTACTGATCTGATCTGGTCATCACCTTTACTTAGATGATGCATACGCGCTAGACTCAGCAATCTATCCGATAACGTGTAGTCGGCAAACAGGGGGACATCTGTGAGCGAATTCGACACAACTGATGAGTCAGCAACGAGATCGGATCTTGAGGAAACCGCGATTGCCCAGAATTCACACGGGCTTTCCCGGCGAGCTTTCCTCGCCAGGACAGGTGCGGCGAGCCTCGGAGCTCTGACTCTCTATGCGGCTCCGAAGATAGCCACCGTTAGAGCCAATCCGGCCTACTCTGCGGCCACCGGCATCAAGAATGGCCCCGGCACCGTCGTCACCAAGAGTTTCGGATCTTTGCCAGAGGCAACGTTTGGTGGCACAGGGATCCCGAACCATGCGGTGGCGATCACCGAGATCACGGGTCTGGCCGGTGGCATCGCTATCAAACTTGGCTTGACGGCAACGCAGAGGTTCTCCAACCCCGCAGTCACTAATGATGGCTCTGGAAACTTCTTCGCGCCGAATGGGACTACGTTCGATGTGGGCCTGAATTCTGACGTCGGCAAGTGGAACTTCAACTACTACATGAAGGTGACCGGTGGTACGTTCGCCGACTGTAAGTTCTGCATCCTGTACGACTTTGACCCGGCAAGCTCGAACGCACAGTCTGGCTGGGGGAAGATCGATGTCAACGCAGGCATTGTTGCGAACTTTGGCGCTGCGGCACTGGGCGCCACAACACTGGTCGAAGACTCACAGAACCTCACGTTTGCCTTCCTCGACACTCCAATCCCGGGCGTGATTACTCCGCCGACCCACCCGACTTTCGATGCGAACGCTACAGGCGAGTACGGTTTCGCGTTGATCGCTAAGGATGCAGGCGGCACCGAAATCGGCCGAACCGAGATGAAGGTGCACGTGTCCGATACTGGAACGCCCTAGCCACCCAACTAACAGAGGCTTCCTGGCGAGTGTGGCAGCAGGCTTGAATAATCAGGCCCTGCTGCTTGCGCGCGTCCAGGGTCGTTCCTTAGTTCGAAATCGTCGGAACAATGTGATCTAGCCCAGCAGATTCCGGCACGACACCTGCGAACACCTCATGTCGACAGGCGAGCAATCGCTCGGTGATCCCGCAGGTACTGGAATGCGCGCGCAAAGTAGCCACGAATGCGGTATCACGAAACGCGATCGTGCGAATAACTTCAGCGAAAACGACAAACGCAATCAAATAGCATCCTTTCGTGTATCCTCGCCCTCAATCCACGCATCGACTACAGGTTTCGCAGGTTACTGCTATTCGTAGTACGACTCACGGAGGGTTGATATGGCCAATCGATACGTGAACGTCGCTCGTGCATATATGTCACCCAGGCGAACGAGAGGAAATCCTAAAAACGTTAAGGGCGTGCGTTCGCTGTTTCTGGGGGCTCGCGTCGAGGTAGATGAGACACAGATCATTAACGGCCTCGCTCCCGCGAAGATCGTTGGTGCTTCCGGGTTCATTCGCGTCGCTGACCTGGCTCAGACCCAGCGCCTGAAGGTCTTCTTCCTTGATGTTGGACAGGGAGACTCTGTGGTCATCGAGGCAGAGGGCGCAATGGTCGTGATCGACGGAGGGCCCAATGACAGGGTCGCCCGTTTTCTTCGCAGGCGTAACAAAGCTCGTCTTGATCACGAGAAGATGGTCGGAAACGCCAACCCTCCTGTGCAACATATCGACGCGGTCATCATCTCGCACTTCGATATCGATCACTACACCGGTATCGGTCACATTCTGAAGGACGATCGCTTCAGCGTAGGCACCATCTATCACAATGGTCTGCCTCGTTATCACGATGATCAGGACAAGGATCTCAACCTGGGCTCAGTTCAGCAGCGAGCTGACGGCACAAGTGATATCAGCGTTGACATAGATAGCCTTGCTTCGGCAGAGCAACTCAGGACGTCTGGTGCGCTTGCCTCAAAGTTCGCAGGCTTCATCGAAAAGGCGAGTATCGCGGCAGCGAACGGCCGCCTTGGCGGAATGCAACGATTGGATCGTGGTGCCCTGAACACTCCTGCACCGACGATTCCGAACCTTGGACCCGAACTTCAAATTGAAGTTCTTGCGCCTCTACCGATTTCTCGATCAAACGCAACCAGGTTGCCATGTTTTTCCAATCCGCATGGAGGCTCGAGTCTCTCAGAATCACACACGATCAATGGCAACAGCGTGGTGCTGCGACTGACCTACGGCAATCACACTTTCCTTATGGGTGGCGACCTGAATCAGCCATCACAGCGATTTTTGATCGATTCATACGCTGCAGCTGGCATTGCGCCGTTTCAGGCTGACGTGAACAAAGCGTGTCATCACGGCTCGGCCGATTTCGACCTCGGCTACCTTCAAGCGGTTCAGCCACACGCGACGGTTTTCTCGTCTGGTGACAATGGCACGCATGATCATCCGTTCGCAAATGCCATCGGCGCGGCAAGCAAGGCGAGCCAGGGAGATTTTCCACTCGTCTTCTCCACAGAACTTGCGCGTGAGGACGACAAGC
>JANQIZ010000309.1 GCA_028281895.1 Dehalococcoidia bacterium | reverse complement strand
TTCCGCTTCGTTCGACGCGACAAGCGCTACCAGTTCCTGCTGCTGCACGGCTGGGAGTATCTGATCGCAGGCATCGTCGTCTACCTGTTCTTCATCACTGAGCCGTGGATGCTGGCCATCGTCGTTGGATACGCCACGCAGATCGGACTGGACCAGATAGCGCACGGCAGCAAAAGCCAGCGTCGATTTGTGTACCTGCTGACGCTGCGCGCCTGGCGTGGATTCAGCTCGCCCGATAGATACCTGCCGCCCAACCCGAGAGAATACTCGTCGTTCGTCGGGTCGCTTCCATTCGGCAGAGGTATGGCCGACCGCTGGTTTCGCAAGCGGCTGGAGCCGAAGAAGTAGGGCTCGACCAGCCAGCGGGCCACAGCTATCTTTGCATCTGCAATGACCACAACACTCACAGCGGTTCGCATGACCCGGTGGCTTCGGCTCTTCGCAGTTCTTATGGCAGCCGCGGCCGTGTTCAGTGTTTCCGCATGTGGCTCCGATGCCTCTGAAGAGGCAAAGATCGAGGACTTCCCGAACCTTCTGCTGGGAACGTGGGAACAGATCGGCGGTCCTGTCGGCACGCTCACCTTCACCGGCACCGATTTCTCAGGGATAGGCCGCCTGTCAGCCGATGGCATCCAGGCCGAGACGTTCACCTTCCTGTGGGTGGCGCCTGCGATCATCCGCACCGATCAGAACAATGATCAGTCGTTTTCGGTGCTGTTCGAGGACGGCGGCGGCACGCTCGTGCTGGCGACGGTAGCCGGCACCGAAGATGACGAGGTGATCAGGTACAGGCGGCTGAGGTAGTGGGAGGTTTGGTATGGGCGCGGAGAGGGACGAGCTTTGCGATCGAGGAACGTGGCCGTTGATGTGGGTACGCGTGCGGGAAGTGAGGGCACTAAATGCTGGTTCATTGCCAGCACTGCTCGCACTATCCCATTGCGAGTCGCAGGTAAACCGCCCCCTGAATTCATCGCTCGGCCAATGTGCTCAGAACTGCGTGGCAACTCTCTTTGTTGACGCTTGGCCGTGAGTTATCCTAGTTTGTCGGTCGTTCCTCGACCTTCCCGGCCATGATGGCCTTTGTGCCGACGTAGCTCAGTGGCAGAGCAGCTGTTTCGTAAACAGCAGGTCGGCGGTTCAAATCCGCCCGTCGGCTCCATCTCATTGGCCAATCTTTGAAGCAGTGCAGGCAATCCCTGCTTTCGCGCACATCCACGACACCTGCTTAACGAGGTTGAGTCCAGCCTGAGTTCAGCCTGAAGTGGGATGAAGTGCAGTCCGCCCGCGGCCGCGGTTAAAATCGGCCTGTCCGTCGATCCAACTCTCGCTTGGCTCCAATCTCACGAGAGTCCAAGAAAACGGCGCGAGGCTTCAGGAAACCGGTATGCGAAAAAACGGTCTGCGAATGCGCATATCCCGCCGCAACACGATATCTCGCCTGCTTCTCCCCGGTCTCATCGCCGTCGGCCTGCTGGCAGCCGCCATCGCCTGTGGATCCGACCCGAGTGACGGTGCGCCCGCTTCCGGCGGTCAGCCCGAATCCGGCGGCATCAGCGACTTCGGCTTCGAGACATCGGTCATCGCCAATACCAGCGGCGCATACACCGCCGATGACGTAGAGGCGGTCGGCTGGAAGCGCTCGCGCCAGCTTCCGAACGACGAGCTTGCGGGCGTTAACGAGGTCTGGTTCGGCTTCTTCCAGCAGAAGAACCTCGAAGTGTGGGTATACGGATCGCACGACGATGCGCTGAGTCTCGGTTCACCGCTTGCGCAGGACATCGTGGCGAAGACGCGCGGCGTGAGCGACGGCGGCGCTGGGCCGTACATGAAGCAAACGACCCACTACGCCGGCTACGGCGTGATAGGCAATCTCCTGGTGCTGTGTGAGCACGATGTCGAGGTGTGCTCAGACCTCGCAGACGCGCTGGAGCCCTGAGCAACCGCGTCGCTCCGCTGCCAGAGTTCAGGCTGCTCCCTCATTCCCTAGACCTCTTCCTTCGCTGCGCTCCTGTACCATGCACTCCACGCTGGGAACCTGCCCCAATGGCCGCAGTGGCCGAAGTGGCTCCGACCTTCTAGCTGCCGCCCACAAAATAGCGGCAAGCGGTCGTTTTATTGCGTCTTGACCCGCGCACCTGAACGCCACAGAACTGAACTCGTAGTGGCGTCTCAGTTCCCGGAACAACTCTGTGTTCTCTTTCTTCAAGTCGCGCGGCGGCGCGCGCCCTCTCGACGACTACCTGACTCGATACCTGACCGCCACGTACCAGATGAGCGCTGACGAGCTTGGCAAGCTGCAGTTCGCCACGACGAAGACGCAGCTGGCGAGCCAGAATGTGACTACGTTCAGGATCTTCGACCCTTCGCTGGCCAATGGCTCCGCAGAGAAGCTGAACTACAGCGATCTCGATGGCCAGGCCGACGCGATCCAGTTCGAAGGCACCTTCGCGAGCGACAAGACGGTGACCGAGATCAGGGACATGCGCAAGCAGTCTTCTTAGGCCGCCCGCTCGGAGAGGCCGGAGATTCACGAGTCGATTAGCGAGTCTCCGGCTTTCCTCACTTCGCTCTTATTCTCATCGGATTGTCCTCACGGCGTCCTCAGGCGCGGTGTGCGTCAATGCTGCCAGGTAGCGCGGCTTGAGATGACGCACGAGGAGGAGCGATCGCGATGACAACGATCGAGTTCAATGTTGGTGACTATGTGAGGGTTTCGCACGACGATTCGGTCACCCGCTTGCCAGTTAAGAGCGCGGTCGGCTATCGCGGACGGATCCTGCGTAAGGGCGCGGTTGCTGCGCTCGGCAGCGCCGAGAAGCGACTGCTGTACATGGTGCAGCTTGAGGAGAGCTGGCAGGGCACGCACCGCACTCCGATGCTTCCTGAAGACGTGCTTGAGCCGGTTGGAGAGTTCGACGGCGCTTAGCCGCCGGGAAGAGCCGCGAAACGCGGCCGTCCATCGTTGAGCTATACCTGTGGACGGCCGTGCTGACCGGCCCCAACAGGCCACCCGAACTGTTCGAACCACATCCCGCTGGCTTCGACCGATAGAGCGCTGCGGATGTATGGGATCGTGTTCGCTGGAAGTTGAGATGGGAGAGCCCAGAGCAGTTCGTCGCACTTT
>JANQIZ010000252.1 GCA_028281895.1 Dehalococcoidia bacterium | reverse complement strand
CGGTGCGACGCCCGCTGCTTCAGGCTTGGCAGCGCTCAGGTTGCGGGACTGCTGAGGCGGAGGCTGATCGGCAAGAGCAACGCGATAGATCTGCCGTGCCACCTGCGATTCGATTCGGGTGACCAGGTCCTGGAACATCTGGAATCCCTGGATCTTGTACTGGACCAGCGGATCGCGCTGGCCTGCCGCCTGCAGACCGATGCCCTGCCGCATTCCGTCCATCGTTGTCAGGTGCTCGACCCACATCCCATCGACAGCGCGGAGCATGATGGCGCGCTCCAGTTTGCGCATCATGTCTGGAGAGAACTCCTCCTCGCGACGGTCATACAGCTTGTCGGCATACTCCAGCAACCGTTCGAGAACCTCGTCCGGCTCCAGCTCGAAGACCTCATCCTCGTCGGTGAAGATCTCCGCTATCGGGAACACCTGGAGGAGCTCGCGCTGGAACCCTTCCACATTCCAGTTCTCGGGGTCACCAGAGAGATACTGGCCGACGATGGCCTCAAGCTCCCTCTCGATGTAGCTCGAGAGCATCTCCCGAAGGCCTTCGCCCTCAAGCACCTGCCTGCGGAGCTTGTAGATCACATCTCTCTGCGTGTTGAGAACATCGTCGTAGTCGACCAGCGTCTTCCTGATCTCGAAGTGCTGCCCCTCGACCTTGCTCTGCGCGCTCTCGACTGTGCGGGAGATGACGCGTTTCTCTATCGCCTCGTCTTCGTCCCATCGGAACGTCGACATGATTCCGCGGATTCGATCGCCGCCGAACCACCGGATGATGTCGTCCTCTGTGGACAGGTAGAACTGGGTCGCTCCCGGGTCACCCTGTCGTCCAGATCGACCTCGCAGTTGGTTGTCGATCCGGCGCGACTCGTGGCGCTCGGTACCGAGGACGAAGAGACCGCCTGCATCGATGACTTTCTGGTGATCCTCTTCCCATTGATCCTGGGAGAGGTCGAGCGCCTCGGGGTTTCCGCCGAGAATGATGTCTGTTCCACGACCTGCCATGTTGGTTGAGACAGTGATAGCACCCGGCCGCCCGGCCTGAGCAATGACCTCGGCCTCACGCTCATGCTGCTTGGCGTTCAGCACATTGAAGTCCAACGTTCGCTGCTTGAGGAGATCCGAAAGCTGTTCGGACTTCTCGATGGAAGTCGTGCCGACCAGCACGGGGCGTCCGGAATGGGACAGGTCTTCGATCTTGTCCGCAACGGCACGCCATTTGGCGGTCTCGTTCATGTAGATCTGGTCACGCATGTCGTCGCGCTGCACCTCCCTGTTGGTGGGAATGGTGAGCACTTCGAGCTTGTAGATCTTGAAGAACTCCTCGGCTTCAGTGGCCGCGGTACCGGTCATACCAGCGAGCTTGGCGTACATGCGGAAGAAGTTCTGGAGCGTGATCGTAGCGTATGTGATCGACTCTCGCTGGACCTCGACATTTTCCTTGGCCTCGATGGCCTGGTGCAGTCCATCCGAGTAGCGCCGCCCTTCCATGAGACGGCCTGTGTGCTCGTCAACGATCACAACTTCGGAGCCGCGGACGACGTACTGGACGTCTCGCTGGTACATGTGTTCGGCGCGGATGGAGTTCTCGACGAAATGAGACAGCGCCTGGTTCTCTGGCGAGTAGAGGTTGTCGACCTTTAGCGACTTCTCGACTCGTGCGATGCCGCCCTCTGTCATCGCTATCGTCTTCTTGGCATCATCTATCTCGAAGTCGCGGTCGCGATGAAGCTGGCGAGCGAGCTGTGAGAAACGCCGGTACTCCTGCCCTGATTCGCGAGCGGGTCCGGAGATGATGAGGGGCGTTCGGGCTTCATCGATGAGGATGTTGTCTACCTCGTCGACGATGGCGAAGTTGAGATCGCCTTGCACGACACGCTCTATCGAATCGACCATGTTGTCGCGCAGGTAGTCGAAGCCGAGCTCGTTGTTCGTTGCGTAGAGGATGTCTGCGGAGTAGGCGTCCCGCTTTGTTCCTTCGTACATGTGCTCGCCTGCGACATCGGCGAAGGCGAACGCGCCATCCTCTTCACGATCCTCAGATGAGCCAGACTCGCCCGCATCAGCAGCCTCGCGCTCCTTGCGCTGCTCAGCCGCGCGGTCGGGGTCGTAAACGAACGACGCATCGTTCTGCAGACAGCCGACCTGGAGGCCGAGCGCGTAGTAGATGGCGCCCATCCACGACGCGTCACGCTTGGCGAGGTAGTCGTTGACGGTGACGACGTGGACGCCTTTGCCAGAGAGGGCGTTCAGATACGCGGGCAGGGTGGCGACGAGGGTCTTGCCTTCACCGGTGCGCATCTCAGAGATCTTGCCCTGGTGAAGCGCGATGCCTCCGATCATCTGCACGTCGAAGTGGCGCATGCCCAGCGCGCGGCGAGACGCCTCACGGACTGCGGCGAATGCCTCGGGGAGAAGATCGTCGAGCGTCTCTCCCTGTTCGATGCGGGATTTGAACTCGGCGGTCAGGCCGCGCAGATCATCATCGGAGAGACTCTCCATCTCAGGTTCGAGGGAGTTGATCTCTTCGACAACAGGGCGAAGAGCCTTGACGGCTTTCTCGTTGGAATCACCAACGATCTTGCTTAGCAGGCCGAACATGCGGTTTGAAGCCTCTCGTGACCGATGATACTGGCCGTTCCGGAGGAGGCTGTCAGGCCGGCTGCTGGTCTCTGCCTACCTGAACAGTGCGCCTACGGATTGGCCTTCGTTGATGCGCTTTATCGCCTCGCCAATTAGCGGGGCGGTTGGCACAACCTTGATCTTCGGGTGCCTCTTGCTCTCGTCAAGAGGCATGCTGTCTGTGACTACTAATTCAATAAGGTTAGGGACTGCGGTGAGCTTTTGCGATGCGTCACCCGGCAGAACTGCGTGGGTTGCACACGCATAAACACCCTTGCAGCCGTGATCGGCAAGTATGTTCGCTGCCGAAATCATGGTGCTGCCGGTGTTGATCTCATCGTCGAAGAGCAGCGCGTACTTGCCTTCCACGTTACCAATTACGTTAAGAGTCTCAACTCGGTCGTTGTTGCCCAGTCGTCTTTTCTCAATAATCGCCAGCGGAACGTTCAATCGCGAGGCGAACATGCGAGACCTGCGTGATGACCCGATGTCCGGGGCCACGACGACAAGATCTTCAAGAGACATATCGCTGTTGATGAAGTAGTCGGTGAGGAGCGGCAGAGCGGTCAGCTCATCTACGACGGTTGAGAAGAAGCCCTGCACCTGAGCGGCGTGCAGGTCCATCAGAATCACCCGATCTGCGCCTGCCGTGCCAATGAGATCGGCAATGAGCCGTCCGGTGATCGGAACGCGGGGCTGGTCCTTCTTATCGGTGCGTGCGTACGAGTAGTAAGGCATCACCGCGGTGATGCGGCCCGCCGAAGCCCTGCGCGCGGCATCGATGAAGATCAGCATCTCCATGATGTTGTCGTTAACCGGTGGAGAGGTCGGCTGGATGATGAACACGTCGCGATGCCGGACGTTCTCCAGGATCTGAACGAACGTGTTGTCGTTATTGAACTTCGAGAACTCGGCGTTGCCCAGATCGCATTCGAGGTAGTCGCAGATGCTCTGAGCAAGAGCTGTGTGTGCCCTTCCAGAAAAGATCACCGGTCCGCCATTGAAGATCAACTCAAACTCCTCGGTATCTCGGGGGCCGTCTCTCGCGCGCTGCCGCCATGCCTTCCGCGTGGTCTGCCGATGATAGCGTGATTGCCTCTGCAGCGGCGGACATCTGCAGCGTGGATGCAAGGTCCATGTTTAAGCCGCGATGCATCATCGTCTTGGCGAGGCGTATTGCGATTGGAGGTCCGGCTGCAAGGCGCGCTGCGAACGCTTGTGCCTCATCGAGCAGGCTGTCTGCATCGACGATCCGGTTGAGAAATCCCGATCTCAGCGCTTCATCAGCGTTCATGAAGTCGCCGGTGAGAGCCATTTCCGTAGCTTTGGCCATTCCGAATAGGCGCGGATAGAACCAGACTCCGCCGTATCCGGGGAAGAGTCCGACCTTGATGTATGCGGCTGAGAAACGTGCGTCTGGGGCGGCGATTCGGATATCGCATGCACAGGTGAGGTCGAGCCCCGCGCCAACCGCTGGACCGGCGATCGCTGCGACTACGGGCTTTTCGAGATTGAAGATGGAGAGGATGATGCGGTGGGACTGCTCGAAGCCACGGCGCAGCGCTTCGGGACCGCCTGGTCCCGGTGAGTGAGGACCGGCCTGG
>JANQIZ010000242.1 GCA_028281895.1 Dehalococcoidia bacterium | reverse complement strand
TCTCGTTCAGAGAATACGATCTGTCAACACGTTCGATTGCCATTAAGAAAGGGATTAACGCTTCAGTATTCCCGGAGGCCTCGAGTGAGGTAATTACATAGATAGACGCTATGTCCACCCAGTCGTTGAGGATGAACACCGCGCCTGCTTCCCGGCACATCTCCTGGATTCTCGTCGCGGTGTCCAGCGTGACATTGCGATCTCCGCGCTTGTCCCGCAACTGAATGGCGCACGCATCGCCTGAGAGCGCTGCTTCAGCAACCTCTACGACAGGCCGACCGTTAGTGTGCTCGGGATCGACGATCACGTATATGCCGTCGAACTGCGATGCGGCTGACTGCCGAATGTCTTTGCCGAGTCTGTCGTCTATTCGGTCAAGCACCTTCTGCGCACGGCTCACCCAGTCATCTGACAGCGCAGAATCGTCCGCAGGGGTCAGCGCCTCCAGCAGCCGCATCGACGTCGCGACTGCCTCGGATGCCATGAGAGCAGTCGGGCGCGGCTCCTCGCCGCGGGCAGTCACGTCCTGGAACGCCTGTCGATCCCACTCCTCTTCTGCGTCTGGCGCGGGTATCGCTTCGCGGAGAGATTTCAGGTCGGTGACCAGGCCGATCGGCGATGTCGCGACCGATTCGAGGAACCGGAGATTGCGGTGTATTGCCTCTACCTGTGCGCGCAGGTACGCGCCTCGCTGAACGCTATCTGCCAATGGATGCTCCGCATTCTCGTGTGCTGTGCCGTGCTGGCGGATTGTAAGCCAAGCGCAGGAACCGAAGAAGTAAACTGCAGCCGTTGATAACGCCGCGCCACAGCCCAAACGGAGACGAACATGCCCGCAGACCGCCCGACGGAAGAACAGCTGATCCAGTGGCTGAATAAGGATCTAAGCAACTGGGGCAGATGGGGAGACGATGATCAGAAGGGCACGCTGAACCATCTCTCCGCATCAAAGACGAAGTCTGCGCTGGATCTGGTCGAGGACGGCACGACCGTCAGTTGCGCTATCAACATCAGCTATGAGCATCAGCCGGACACTCCGCGGCCTCCGGTTCACTTCATGGTTCGCACAGGCTTCGATCACAAGGAAGGAGAGCCGAAGGAGCGGCAGGTGGCGATGGACTTCTTCGGCCTGGTCTTTCACGGCCATTCGGTGACCCACGTCGATTCACTCGCCCACTTCATGTGGGACGACAGGATGTACAACGGTTTTCCAGTCAGCGATGTCTCAACGGACGAGGGCGCGGCGACGAACAACGTGCTGGCGGGCAGCGGCGGAATTATCACGCGCGGTGTTCTTGTCGACGGGCCGCACCTGAGAGGAACAGATCTTGTCGAGCGCGGCGATGGTGTGGGGATGAGCGACATCGAAAAGGCTGAATCGGAGTGTGGATTCCGCGTTGAGAAGGGCGATGTGCTGCTGATGCGAACTGGCCAGCTTGGCGAGCGTGCACGGTCAGGAGGCGTGAACGTGTGGGAGAGCGGTTCTGCTGGTCCGAAGCCGGAGATTCTTCCGTTCATGCACGAGCGCGAGATCGCGGTGATGGGCTCCGACACTGGCAATGACGTGGCTCCCACTGGGTATGAGAAGTTCACGAACCCTGTGCACCAGGTCGGGATAGTCGGCATGGGCCTGTGGATTCTTGACAACGCGTGGCTCGACGACCTTGCCGACGAGTGCAGGCGCCGCGGCCGCTGGGAGTTCGCTATCTCGATCAACCCGCTGCGAATACCGAACGCCACTGGCTCGCCGGTCAACCCGATAGCGATCTTCTAGCCGAGGGAGTCTGGCCGGTTGATGGTGAACACGTTGCCGCCATCTACTGGCAGTACGACACCGGGCACGTAGGAGGCAGCGTCCGATGCCAGCCACGCGATTGCCTCACCAACCTCCTCCGGCTTGCCGGTACGCCCAATTGGGATAGCGTCACCCCAGTCGTCCCTGACATGCGGCTCCTCTTCGAATCGGCGCGCCCAGCTTCCAGCCTCGATGATTCCAGGCGCAACCGCGTTGACCCTGATGCCGCGTGTCCCGTACTTGGCCGCGGCGGCTACCGTGACACCGTTGATGGCGTACTTGGCAGAGGTGTAGCCCTCGCTGAGCGTGGTGCGTATTCCGGCGATCGAGGATGTGTTGACGATGGAGCCGGAGCCCTGCTTCAGCATCTGGTTGATCTCGTGCTTCATGCAGAGCCATGTCGAAGTGTTGTTCAGATCCATAGTGGCAAGGAAGGCGTCGGGACTGTCTTCCGGCCAGTCTTTGTCGGACCGAACGCTGCCGCCCGCGTTATTGATCGCGCAGTCCAGCCGGCCAAACTCTGCCAGCGTGAAGCTGACCATCGCCTCAACTTCAGCCTCGGACGTGACATCGGTGCTGATATGGGCCGCATCGCCGCCAGCTGAGCGTATCTCTGCGACCAGAGATTCGAGCTCAGGCTCACGCCGGGCTGCGACCATGACAGCCGCTCCGTGATTTGCGATCACCTTTGCAGTGGCGCGGCCGATGCCGGAACTCGCTCCAGTGACCAGCGCGACCTTGCCTTCGAGCATCTTCATAACAATCTCCTGCGATCTATCCGGTCACCATTTGAAGTCGTCATCTTCCTCATCAGAATCGCCGCCGCGCAATCTTTTCGGTCTCCAGCATGTCCATTCGAACCCCTGTCCGATTACAGGACGCAGTCAAGCGGCCAGCACGAAGAAGCCGACCATGACGATTATCGATATGATCCAGAAAGGAATCTCTATCCTCCAATGAGCGAAATCGAAGCTGGAATCAGCTAGTACTCGACAGCGCTTCGCACCAGATTGTGCCTGACAACGCGTCCGCTTGCGTCCATCTCGATGGCAAGCAGGTCGATCCGCCAGTCAGCCTGCTCCTGGCCCGTGTCTTCGAGGTATCGCTGGCTGGCTGCGACCAGCCGCTCCGCTTTGCTCTGCGTGATCGATTCTTCAGGAGCCCCGAACGTCCTTGTGCGGCGCGTCTTGACCTCGACGAATACGATCTCACCGGACTCGCTGGCTACAAGGTCGACCTCGCCTTCGGCAGCGCGATAGTTTTCTCGCAGTATCGTGTAGCCGCGCTGTTGGAGAATGTGCCTGGCTGCGGCTTCCCCCGCACGGCCCGAACCGGCTGGCAAGTTGAGCCTCTTTGTCGGTGTTCGAGCAGCCATGGATTCAGCCTCTGAGCGCCGCCTCATGAACGGGCCGGAACGATGTGCGGTGAATCTCGCATGGTCCCAGCTCTCGGAGAGCAGTCATGTGAGCGGCGGTGCCGTATCCCTTGTGCGATGCGAACCCGTAGCCGGGAAAGCGCTCTTCGAACACATCAGCCATGAGCCTGTCCCGCGTGACCTTGGCGATAACCGATGCGGCGGCGATAGACAGGGAGAGCACGTCACCTTTGATGATCGAGGTCTGCGGTATCGCAACCGCGTCGAGCCGCACCGCGTCGATCAGCAGGTGTTCTGGCTCAGAGTCCAGACCTTCTATAGCCCGTGACATAGCAAGACGAGTCGCCGGTGCGATCCCTAGCGAGTCGATCTCTTCTGACGAACAGGCTCCAACGGCATAGGCAACACCGGCATCGAGCATCGCTGAGTAGGCTTCTTCGCGCTGCTCTTCGCTCATCTGCTTGCTGTCTGTGACAGAGCCAGCCCAGCGTTCCGCCGATTCCTGGTCAAGCATCACGGCAGCTGTGACGACCGGTCCGGCAATCGGCCCACGGCCAACCTCGTCTACCCCGGCGATACGCACTAAGCCACGATTCCATAGCGCACGCTCGAAGTCCAGCGGTGTCGCATCAGAGAGGTTGGACGGCCTGGCAACCAGTGGCTCAGATCCCGGATCGATTGAGTTGGAAATGTCCGAAAAGGAGTCCGGATGCGCCAGAGGTTACTCGTTCACCGGCTGCTGACCAAGTCGCATGACGTTGGCTGTGGTCCGCTAGCCAACCGCGACAGCGCCACTCTCAGCATGAGCAAGGTTTGCGGGCGGCGCTGGCTCGATAAGGCCGCCGCCAAGCACTGCGTCGCCATCGAAGAAGACCGCGGCCTGTCCCGGCGTGATAGCGCGGACAGGCTCGTCGAACTCCAGTTCCGCCCATTCGCCGCGTGGCGTGACGGTCGCAGCAGTATTCTGGCCGTTGTAGCGTATCCGGGCTTCGCACCTGACCGGCCTAGATGGCGCTCCGCCCGCGATCCAGTTGACGCCCGAGACCCACAGCTTTCGCTTGAGCAGGTCCTTCGCACTGCCCACCGTGATATCACCGGTCGCAGCGTTGATATGCGTCACGAATACCGGCCGTCCGGTGCCGCCACTGATCGGCAGACCCTTCCTCTGGCCAATCGTGAAGCCATGGACCCCGTCGTGCTGGCCAAGCACGTTCCCGTCTGTGTCTCGGATCGACCCGGGCTGCTTCTTCGAGATGCGCTCCTCGACGAACTCGCGATAGTTGCCAGCTGGAATGAAGCAGATGTCCTGGCTGTCAGGCTTGTCAGCGACAGGCAGGCCGAAGCGCGTCGCCAGGCCGCGAATCTGATCCTTCGTGAAGCCTCCGATTGGCAGCGCCAGCTTAGCCAGCTTTTCCTGCGTCAGCGTGTGGAGGACATAAGCCTGATCCTTCATAGGATCGACGGCCCTGAGCAGCTGAAATCCCGACTCGGTTCTGTGAACACGAGCGTAGTGGCCGGTTGCCACCACATCGGCGTCCATGAACTCGGCCCGCTTCATCAGGAAATCGAACTTGAGTCTGTCGTTGCATGCGAGGCATGGATGCGGAGTGCGTCCGTTCTCATACTCGCCGACGAAGTAGTCGATCACGTGTCCGCGGAACTCCGACTCGAAGTTCATGTAGTAGTGCTTCGCGCCGATGATCCGGCACGTGGCCCGTGCGTCTTCGACATCCTCGAGCGAGCAGCAGGACTTGCTGAGCCGGCCCGCGCCCTCGAACGGCGCGTCGAACAGGCGCATCGTGACGCCGATCACCTCGTAACCCTCGTCGGCAAGCAGCGCTGCCGCCACTGACGAATCGACGCCGCCGCTCATTGCGACGACGGCGCGCTTTCCTGTTCCGATCTTGCTCATACTCTCAAGTCTATCTCTGGCCTGTGTGGATGCATGCAGGTCGGCCACACGATCTTGTCTGATGTCTGCAGCTCTGTGGTTGCTACAATTCGTGCGATGGCATCATCACCCGACGTCGAAACTGGCGAACAGATCGAGCTTCAGTCAACGGTCGACTACGCGCGTCACGCCGCAGAGTTTCTCTCTGAGCGGCTCGCCACAGATGTCGTCGTCATCAATGTCGAGGGCATCTGCTCCTACGCCGACTTCCTGGTCATCGCTTCAGGCGAGACCGACAGGCATCTCGATGCGATGGCAACCGACCTCGTTCGAGAAATTCGCAAGCGAGGCTTGCATGCGGGGCATCGAGAGGGTGAAGGGCAGGGTGGCTGGGTGTTGATCGACTTCCCTGGCTTCGTCGTCCACCTCTTCAGTCACGACACCCGCGGCTACTACTCACTCGATAGCCTGTGGGCTCGAGGCACCGAGGTCGTCAGGCTCCAGTAGCGCTGTCCCGGGCCGGCCCAGGCTCTACTCGGTGATCCAGCCCTCGTTGGTCCGCTCCCATCGTAGAAGCTCGTCAGACGTGAAGAACAGCGCAACCTCGCGCTCTGCATCTTCGGCGTTCGCTGATCCGTGAATCAGGTTGCGTCCGATGTCTACACCGAAGTCGCCCCTGATCGTTCCAGGCGCAGCCTCCGCAGGTTTCGTCACGCCCATCATCTTGCGGGTGATCGCGATGGCGTCGGGTCCTTCGAGAGCAAGCGCCACGACCGGCGACGCGGTGATGTAGTTGACGAGTCCTTCGTAGAACGGCTTGCCTTCATGCTCGGCGTAGTGGCGTCCTGCGAGCTCAGTAGAGACCTGCATCAGCTTGAGGCCGACCAGCTTCAGGCCGGTCTGTTCGAGTCGGCGGATGATCTCTCCGGAGAGAGACCGCTGAACGCCGTCAGGCTTCACAAGTACTAGTGTGGTTTCGCTGCTCATGTTCGCTCCTGCGTTTTGAATGTTGCTCTTTTGAGTAAACGACGGCGCGGTTCAGTTGCGCCGCCTGGTTCCGTAGTTGCAGTGAATTACTTTACCGGCTGGCAGTCGAGTGGCGCGGTCGAATCCTGCTACCGAGTGAGGCGATTGGAAAGCGGCGCGTCAGGGTTTGCGCATCGTGATGCTGGGCTGCCTGGCGTAGATTGGCCGGAGCTCGCTGAGCGGCGTCAATCGGTCATCTGCGATCATCCTCGCAGCTATGGCAAGCATGTGTCCGGGCGATCTCGTTGGCGTCTGGCCGCTGAGAATCCGACCCGCGTCGATCCGTCCATCGAGCAACTCTGATGCCTCACCGCAGACCGATGCGTTCTCAGGCAGTTGGGTGAGCAGGTCGTCGACTGTGTCGAGACTAGACTCCGGCTCGGACGCCGACCCATCGAAGCGCGTCCATGACACTTCGCCTCGGCCAGCGGGAAGAAGTGAGTAGACCGGAGCGTCAGCAGAGGCGCTATCGAGGTACGGCTCCGCCTCGATGCTGTGCGTTCCGATGCCCATGACAGGCAGCGCGGACGGCATGGAGAGACCGATCACGGTGCTGATCCCAACCCGCACGGCGCTGAAGCCTCCGGGGCCAAGCGCAACGGCGATATGCGTTACATCCAACGTTTCAAGACCTACGTCCCCCAGGATCTCTGCGATGGCTGGCATTAGCTCCCGTCCGTGGTTCTGATCGGACCTCCAGATTCGCTCAGAGATCTTTCCATCTGCAGCCTGAAGCACCACTCCGGCCCAGCGCGTCGATGTGTCGATCGCCAGGGTGATCATCGGTCTTCGCCCTCGTGCCCAGAGTCTGGCATGAACACCGATGCGAGCGATTCGTAGATGGCTGCCGCGCGCATGGCAAGGTGTGCCGCACGGTCTCCACCCGGAGTTAGCAGCATCGTCCGGTCCTCAGGACCCTCACTGAAATCCACCTGGACCAGCAGCGCATCGTGCGGCAGATTCCCCTCGGCTCGCTCCGGCCATTCGATCACAAGCGCACCGTCCACCAGCCGCTCCTCCAGCGCCAGCTCCTCCACCTCATCAGGTCCACCAACGCGATACAGGTCACAGTGGCTCAGCCGGATTCGCCCGCGATACTCGTTGACGATCACGAAGGTTGGGCTGCGGGCGGGAACCTGGCTCTCAATGCCAGTAGCCATGCCTCGGACAAGCTGGGTCTTTCCTGCTCCAAGATCACCCATGAGCAGCACGACGTCGCCGCTGCGCAGAGCTTCTCCGATGGCGCGGCCGATCATGATTGTGTCCGACTCGGAGTGGCTTTCGACCGCCAGTCCCTGCGCCTGTGACGGCATCAAAGGAAATGGAAACGGGTTGTCTATCACTGCAGGTGGTCCCATCCCTTGCGTTCAAGCGACATCAGGTTTCCTTCCGCGTCGCGCACTTCAACGATATCGCCTTCCTGTGGCGTCTCAATGATCCGTCCGATGTGGCTGATCTTGCCCCTGTGTCTCGCCAACAGCCTGTCCATCAGGTCGAACGGCGCAGTGAAAAGTAACTCGTAGTCCTCGCCACCTGCCAGAGCGATTTCCGTGGCCTCAGCCCCAAACTGGCGTTCCAGCTCCGCGGGAATCGGGACTGAAGCAGAATCGATAACCGCGCCAACATCGCTTGATCCGCACATCTTTTCGAGGTCGGCGACAAGACCGTCGCTGATATCCATTGCGCAGCGAACGCCACCCTCGATCAGCGCTGTTCCCATGTCGATGCGAGGCTTTGCCCGGTAGTGCATCGACCGGAGAGCATCGGCGTCAGCGCCTTCGAGTCCGTCGATTAGCGCTCTCAGGCCACCAGATGCACCGCCAAGCGTTCCCGTCACCCCGATCAGATCGCCTGGCATAGCGCGATCCCTGCGCATCACCACCGGCTCACCTTCGATCTCATGCGCTCGTCCGGTGAGCGCAACAGTGACGAAAAATACAGGTGAATAGACGACGTCTCCTCCAATGATGCATCCGCCGAACTCGTCAAAAGCGGAGATCATGCCGTCGTACATGCGCTCTACATAGCTGGCCTCAACATCAGGCGAAACGCCAAGCGTCACCAGCGCATGCAGCGGTGCCGCTCCCATTGCGGCAATGTCACTGAGATTGGATACAGCAGACTTCCAGCCAATGTCCTTCCAGTCCGCCCTGTCTCGCAAGAAGTGAACGCCGTCGACCATCGTATCGGTGGTCAATACCTGCTGGCCGGTCTTGAACTCGGTCACAGCCGCATCGTCCCCAATGCCGAGGACAATGTCATCGCACTGGCGCGATCTTTCGACTCTGCGCTGAAGGGCAGCGATCAGTTCGAATTCGCCCGGTGACGAATGGTCTGACTTACCTGTTGAAGACATCCTGTCGATTATATGTTCGCCAATGCCCTATCAAACGCCCGATCACCTCGGCGCGAGACGAGCTCGGCAGCCGTTCCTGCGCGTTGCTACAGACAAACGCTCTGGTGCCATACCGCCAACCCTCAGCTAAGCTCGTTAAGTAATCACGTCTTATCCCGAACCCTATGGCCCGCATCCTCCTCGTCTCCGACATTCACGCCAACCTCACCGCGCTGGACGCAGTGCTGGCCGATGCTGCTGCCAACGGCTTCGACGCTGTCTGGTCTCTTGGAGACACAGTGGGATACGGCCCTCAGCCGTCGGAATGTCTGTCTCGCCTCAAGGATCTGGACGCCGTTGCCGTCGCCGGAAACCATGAGCTGGCGGCGCTTGGCCAGATCTCGGTCGAAGACTTCAACCCCTATGCAAGAGCCGCGGCCCTGTGGACGGCTCGCAACCTGACGGACGACGCGCGGGAATACGCCCTGGCGCTGCCTCAGAAGATAGTCGTCGACGACTTCACGCTTGTGCATGGAACGCCGCGCAACCCCATCTGGGAGTACCTCGTGAATCCCGAGGTGGCGGAAGAGTGCGTCAATGATCTCGAAACCGACAACTGCGTGAACGGTCACACTCACATGCCTGCCGCATTCCACGTCTCGAATGACGGGAAAGGAGCATCTTTCCCTGTCTCTGAAACTGGCGTGAAGCTGATGCCAGGAACCGGCAACTGGCTCATCAATCCCGGAAGCGTCGGGCAGCCGAGGGACCACGATCCGCGCGCCGCATACGCGATCTTTGACGACGAGACCAGGCTCTTGCGATTCCACCGGGTCGAGTACGAGGTGCTTGCTACGCAGCGGCTCATGCAGCTGGCTGGACTTCCAGCAGTGCTCTACCAGCGACTCGCACGGGGCTGGTAGCCCGCGCCGATGGCGCGTGGCATGGGTGGAAAGAGCGAAACTGCCAGCCGTCCGTTTCGGCGCTGGTGCAGTTAGCATTTGGTGCCACGAAACCCAGGAATCGATCTCGAAAGGATCAGCACATGCCGGTAGTCCAGATAGCGATGTACAAGGGCCGCACACCTGATCAGAAGGCTGCGATCGCCGAGGCGGTGACCAAAGCCATCTCGAAGACGGCCGGAATCCCGGACGATGCGACGACGATCATCATCCAGGATGTTGAGAAGCATGACTGGGCAGTCGGTGGCGTCCAGGCTTCGAAGCAGTAGCTAAAGGCCAGATTCAGCGACCGGCTGGGCGCGCTCCGCAAGATATGATCTTTGCTCGCAGCTCACAGACGAACTGTGAAATGGCTTTTGCTATCGGTTGGCCGAGGACGTTCGCCATGACTGGCCGCGTGCTCGTAGGCGTAGCAGCGAATGGCTTCGATATCGGTTGGCCGAAGACTGCGGCGCCGCCTGTAGGATGCGAGCAGGAAACGCACGGACATGGCGGCGCTTCAAGTTGACACGCCCCTTGCCCTCCGATTGAATTGTTGGTGGCGCGCTAGCTCAATGGCAGAGCAAGTGACTCTTAATCACTAGGTTCGGGGTTCGAATCCCCGGCGCGTCACCAGAATTCATTCTCTACAGAGTTGACGTATGCCCGGCAAGCACTATTCGATGCGAAGCATCATTTAGCTGACCGAGCTTCACTCTTGTAGATTTCACCGGTTCTCCAGATTCCGCCGAGCGTCAGCCATATCGCTGCCGTTGCCGTTCCTGCCGCGCCGATAAACAGCGCAGTCCGTAAGTCGAATAGTTCGGCGAGGAATCCGCTCAATAGTCCGCCGAGCGGCCAGCCAAGGCGTACAAATGTTGCAAAAATCGACGAGATCCTTCCCTGGAAGTGATCTGGCGTCGCCGACTGCCGAAGGCTCATCTGCGTTATCGAGTAGATGACGTTTCCACCGTCGCCTACTACGATTGCAGTCGCCAAGACTATAGCGATGAAGACGATAGGCCCGTCGACAATCGGCAGTACAGCTTCTGTGATCGCAACTATCAGAAGGCCACCGGCCATCGCGCTGCCAATCCCAACGCGCTTTGACATGCGAGTCGCTGCCATAGCCCCGAAAATCGATCCGATACTACCCGCCGAGATGATCAACCCGAGCACCGCTGGAGTGATTTCGAGTTCGTTCACTTTGTAGAGCAGTCCAATCGACATGAAACCCGCCGAAAACGTGACGAGTGTTGCCTGGGATCCGGCGATGCCAATAAGTACACGATTCCGGCGGAAAAAGTCGATCCCCGCCCGGATGCTGCCCGTTTCATCACCTTGTCGACTTCGGTCCTGGCCCATATTTTCGGTTACTCGAATCGACCGAAAGAGCACGGCAGACAGAAGGTAGGATCCTGCTCCAAAGAGGAGCGTGGCAGGGCCACTGATCGCATCGACCAGTCCTCCTCCTATTCCGGGTCCGAGCGCGCTAGTTCCTGATCCAGCAAACTCCAGCTTGCTATTGGCTTCCACCAGTTCGGAGCGCTTGACCACCGTCGGCAACAGCGACCGGTAGCCGATTGAGAAGGCCATCGTGAACAGACCCATTCCGAATGCCACAACGTAGACGAGGCCGATTGACAGGACATCCAGGAAGTAGGCCGTCGGGATGAGAGCGATGAGTGCGGCGCGGCCGAGATCTGATCCGATCAGGACTGGGAGTCTTCTCCTGCGATCAACCCATGCACCGATGAACAGTCCGAGGAACCCGGGCAATCCGGTCATTGCGGTGACAATGCCCATCTGGATGGGTGTGGCGTCGAGGGCAATAACGGCAGTTAGCGGTAGCGCCAAATTAACGAACTGAGTTCCGAATAGCGAGCTAGCCTGACCGCTCCACAGCTTTCTGAATTCAGTGTGGCGCCAGAGTCCGGACAGTTTGAAAAGGGTGAGGTGAGTCAATAGTGCCGCCGACGTTTAGACGCGGTACCCGTAGATCGCACCTAAGACAGTTCGCCGCTAATTAACTGCGTGATACTACTCTTCACTGTCTGCGAGCGGTCTCACCAGAAATGACCACCCTCTGCGAGACCCGAACTTGTAGATGGTCGATTCGGTTCGAGAGAAAAGGCAAGACAAGATAATCATTCTCCCATTGGCACCGCTTGAAGCAAGTGACTCTTAATCACTAGGTTCGGGGTTCGAATCCCCGGCGCGTCACCAAATGTGTCTGTTCTGAATGCGCTGGAGTGGTTCGCAGGTTCAGACAACCTCGAGCCGAACCGGCTCACATCCACCCAATTTGAACGTGGCGACGTCACCTGGTTTCAGGGTGTTACTGGCGACGATGCTGCCGGTGATGATCACCGAACCCGGTGCAATTTCTTTGCCCCGGCTGTTCAGATGATTGGCCAACCAGGCAAGGGCGGCAAACGGATGTCCGAGGACATCGCGACCGAATCCCTCTGCGACGAAATCATCATTGATCCGAACTTCGCCCCGCATGCCAGCCAGGTCCTCACGATCCCAATTGTCTATTGGGCTGCCCAGAACCATCCCTGCACCTGATGCGTTCATCGCAATGACCTCTTCGAGGTCCGGCGTTGATCCCATCTTGTCAGCGGGAGGAAAATCATTGATCTCGAAGGCGGGCATGACTGTATCGATCGCATTGGTCACCGATTGGGGCGTATGTGGAGCGGAAGTCAGGTTGAGTCCACGGGCGACTCTGACCGCTATTTCACACTCGAACGCAACTTGCATATAGTCGGAGGCCTGGATCATCGCTGGTGAATCTAGGATCGTTCGTTCGTGAACCACGCCGGCCGCAGGCTCATCGATCCCGAGTAACTGCTGCATCACCGGCGAGGTCAGCGCGATCTTGTACCCTTTGACCGGTCCAAGAGTCTCAACTCTTATGTCAGCCAACGCATCCTGGACCGCGTATGCCTCATCTACATCTCGGGGTCGGTACTCGTCAGCGATAGGCCCCCAGAGCCTGTGGTCCTGCGATCGAGTCGCGATGTACACGGCCGCCGATTGGATTCGATCGACATCAGCCATTTTGGCATCCTGAAGAGTTCTCGATAAGCAATATGTCTACCGGGCCAAGGGCGAGCATAGCAGGGCTGCTGATCATTGCTTAATTGGCAGAGCAAGTGACTCTTAATCACTAGGTTCGGGGTTCGAATCCCCGGCGCGTCACCAGAGCGTCCGCCTCTGCCTAGTCCTGACGCTGGTGGCAATCATCCGGTACCACTACCTGATTCTCGACTCGACTACGCACCATTCCAGCCATGCCGTTGATTCGGCATCCCATCCGCGCAGCATGGTTGGACCGCTATCTGTCGAATAACTGACACCTTGAGCGGCAATGAGCCCACTCAGGGTGAGATGTACGCCTGACCAGGACTCGGCAATCTTCGACCAGTCGGGGCCGATAAATCCGTCAGCATCCCGCTTCGGCGCGACCAAACACAGGTCTACCCAATCCTGGTGCGAATCTATCTCAAAGACCTCTTTGGAGGGATTGAGGCTGACCTCCCAATTCCTGCCGACTCCAATAGGTGACGCGGCAATTACTCCGCTCACTGCGATCGGTGTCCAGGCGCTTCCAATCCCAGGAATCTCAGAAGAGGTCCAGAGCTTGGCTGGTGGCTTGCCCGGGGCGAGTCCAGATATTGAAGCTGTAGGTGGTCCGTGCCTTCCGATCTCGGTCCAGATCTGTGTCCGGGACTGCCACGGTTGCTCCCACCAGGAACTCGCTGGACTTTCAAGGATCAGCCTGGCTAGCTCCAATTCAGCACGTGTAGGTGCTTCATCAGCAGCCGGCGGCAGATCCAGATGGGCATCGCCCGAGACCCTGAGGGCTGCCTCACTTACAAGTTTGAGAAGATCACCTTCAGTGAGTTCGTTGACAGCCCGATGGCTCACGACGCCCAGGATGCTGAGGTTTTGTAGCAGCTTCCTGCCAATTGGTGAGGCTGCGAGGTCCAACGGGCTAAGCATTATTCAGTCTGGGGCTCAAAGCGAAATAGCCAACAGGCAGTGACATCCTGCGGTGGTAGCCCAATTGACGCTGGTGGCACAGGCCAGGAAGTCATCACAGATCAATCGATCCGGCGCCAGGTTTGGTCTGCTCTCTGTAATTTGGCGCAGCCGATATAAAGTCCAAATCCCGTGTAGGTGTCGTTGTCACTATCAAGAAACTCGGAAATCGTTGATATAGGTGGAATCGGCGGATAGTAACAAGCGCAAGGCGTGTGGCGATGAGCCTGCTGTGAATGTCAGCACCAAGGCAGGTGTAGACTGCGGCGATGCGAATCCGAATAGCCGCGATTGCTATCGTCCTGATTGCCGCGGGATGTTCCAGTCCTGAGCCGGCCGCCCCGTCTGCGCCTGACTATTCTCTGACGGCAGCAGAGGTCGAGTCGCTGTTCGCTGAATATGCTCAGCGCCGCGTTGGCCCCAATCGCGTATTCAACACCTGCTGGAACTTTGCGACGGGTGGTAGAGGTTCACTGGTTGGCACAACTACACCAAAAGCAACGAAAGCCAGACTGCCTGGCCAATGGACTATTGTTGGTGGATTCGATGATTTACCCGGAACATGGTCGTTCCGAGAATCGACCCGGATATTTACAGGGACTTGTTGATAGTCGCACTCAGTAACGAGTTGGTTCAATTCAGGGTTCGTCGAATCCCCCGGCGCGTCACCAATCTGCTTCCGATCCCGGACTCAGTCGAGGTCTGGACCGTACTCCGCAGGGAAGCATCAAGCCCAATCCTCCAGCGGAGCGAGTGATCGCGCGGCAAGTAGATCACCCGACTGGTCAGTACTTCCTACCCAATCCGGGCACAAGTCTTCGAGCGGATCAGCGAACTCTGTTCCGCAACCGCAACCGCTACCGCTACCGCTAACGATCTTCAATCCCGAACCCACTTCGTTGCTTGGTACCCTTGCTATTTTCCGATCTGCACTGAGTCCGAACATATCAGGCGCAGAGAGACGCGCTGCGTCCTAGATCAGGCATGAACAACTCCAGAGAAAAGATTTCTCTTATCACATCGCTGCGTCGCTTTAAGTGGCGCATCTCCCTGACGCTGGGCCTCGTCCTTATGGAAGCGGCACTCACGCTTCTGTTCCCGCTCAGTATTGGACTTGCGGTCAATGGCCTGATTGACGACAACTACGCAGGCATCACCTTCCTCGGTGGACTGACCATTGGAATGCTCATCATCGGCTCTGCGCGAAGGTATTACGACACCCGCGTGTACTCCGGCATCTACCGTGTCCTGGCCAACGAGATGGTTGAGCGGGAGCAGAAGAAGGGGACTGAGGTTTCGGCGATCTCTGCCCGATCTTCGCTGCTGACCGAGCTGGTTGAGTTCATGGAGAACTCGCTCCCAGAGATCGTGACCGCTGTGATCGGCGTCGTTGGAACTCTGGCGATCCTGGCGGGAATCAACATCTACGTGTTCTTCGCGAGCCTGAGTCTGCTGCTGATCGTGATTATCACTTACTGGGTGACGGGGCAGAAGAATCTCAGGCTGAATACCGGCTACAACGATGAACTCGAGCGTCGTGTGGATGTGCTTGCCACTGAGAATCGACGGAGCATATTCCTCCATTTCGCAAAGCTGATGCGCTGGAATATCCGCCTCTCCGATCTGGAGACGAGCAACTATTTCGTGTTTCTGCTGGGAGTCGTGGCGCTCATCGTCTTTGCGCCGTTCGCCCTGGTGACCGGTGATGTAGAAGCCGGGTTCGTGACCGCCGCGCTGCTTTACGTGTTCCAGTACATCGAAGGCTTGATCGCCGCTCCGTACTACATTCAGCAGGGGATTCGTCTGAAGGAGATCTCAGACAGGCTTAGCACTGAGGGGTAGCTTGCAGCCTGCGAAGCGGCTGGGACGCGTCTATGCGATGAGGCGATAGCGGGCCGATTCGCAAGGAAAGCTGGAGAGAGCATTCTTTGACGAAATCAGAAATTGTGATCCAGGAAGGCATTGGCGAAGAGCATGTCGAAGATGCTCTATTGATGACTTATGACGCGTTCGCTAAGAAGTTCTATATCGGTTTCAGTAACAGTGAGCAATTCATTCGTCTGTTTAGAGACGCACTGAACCAGGAATACTGCCTGGCAGCAATCGACAACGGCGAGCTTGTCGGCCTGTTGATATACCAGGTGTCAGGCAAGGACTTCTTTGGATTGAGCCTCCGCAAGCTGTTTTCGAGGTTCAATCCAATACGAGCGCTCCGGATCCTGACCAATCTCCTGCTTCTCCACTCCGGCACAAGCAAAGATGAATTCATGGTCGATGCCCTTGTAGTCGACCCTCGAACCCGCGGCTCAGGAATCGGGACGAAACTACTGTCTCAGGCTGAGGACAAAGCGCGTGAGCTAGGCAAGACCAAAATGAAGCTCAGCGTGATTGGAGAAAATACCGGCGCTATCCGTCTATATGAACGCGTTGGATACACGACTTACCGGACAGAAAAAGGGATATGGGTGCGGCTTGTAATTAAATCCGAAGAGGCGTTGGATATGGAAAAAGCGCTGTAAAAAGATTGCCGTCTTTTCACACCATGCGTTTCATCCGTGCAACGGACGCCTAAAGCGCGTCTATGACATATCCACCGGCTGCCGCAAGTCCCACCACTGCCCACGGCGGCAGCTTCAGCACTCCAAGCAGTCCGAACAGGACGAGGGCCAGCGCGAAATCCTCACTGTTGCGAACCGATGACGTCCACACCGGATCGTAGAGCGCTGCTAGCAGAAGCCCAACGACCGCCGAGTTCACTCCGAGCATGGCGTTTCTGAAGCCCTCGATTGATCTCATCCTGTCCCAGAGCGGCATGCCTCCCCACATGAGTAGAAACGAAGGCAGGAAGATCGCTCCCAGCGCGAAGAGGCCGCCGATCCAGAGCGCAGGTGCGAACGAAATGACCGATCCCAGGTACGCGGAGAAGGTGAAGAGCGGGCCCGGAATCGCCTGGGATGCGCCGTATCCCGCAACGAACTGATCGGTGCTCACCCAGCCAGTCTCGACCACCTCGGCTTCCAGCAGTGGCAGAACGACGTGACCGCCTCCGAAGACGAGTGAGCCTGAACGATAGAAGCTGGAGAAGATCTCCAGCCAGCGGTTTTGGATAGTCTCCGATCCGACCGAGAGGCCGATCAGCAGTACGAAGAACAGCGCGAGCAGCGCTAATCCGGTCTTCTGGCCGAGGCGTGCGGTCTGTCCTGCGTCGGAGCTCGCCTCGCCTCTAAGGACGACCCAGCCGATCGCGCCGCCAGCGACAATCGCTATGAACTGCCAGTAGGCATCGCTTGTCAGCAGCATCAACACCGATGCGGCGATGACGATCGCGCTCCTCGAACGATCGGGAGCCAGCGTCTTCGCCATGCTCCAGACTGCGAGCACCACGACGGGAACGACAGCGATCTTGAGCCCTCGCAGCCACGGCGCGTCGGAGATGTCATCGACGTTGCTGAGGCCGTACGCGAAGAGGATCAGTAGCACCGCAGACGGCATTGTGAAGCCGAGCCATGCGGCAAACCCGCCTATGCGTCCGGCTCGCAGGGTTCCGATGGCTATGCCAAGCTGGCTGCTAGCCGGTCCCGGCAGAAACTGGCTCAGCGCGAGGAAGTCGGCAAATGTCCTGTCGTCGATCCAGCGCCTGCGGTTCACATACTCAGTGCGGAAGTAGCCGATATGCGCGACCGGTCCGCCAAATGAGGTCAGGCCGAGCCGAAGCGCAACAAGGAAAACCTCTGCCACACGGGAAAGCGACGAACCGGGCGCTGGCTCTGCTGATGCTATTTCTTCAGATTGCTTCATTCCATGCCCGAAGGTGCGACTGGTAGACGTCGAAACCGGACGCAGAAGTCTAGTCGACTTCCGTTAATTCGAGCCGATCGACCAGTGAGCAGGGTCGATTTATGGCTGAATCGTCACCGTAGCTCACCACTACGGCAAGCCGAGCTCACACCTGATTCCACAACTGCTGGTGCAGTGTGAGATGAGAAGGCGCGCCCGGCAGTTCCAGGACTCTGCGCAGACTCCCCGCAGTCCGGGCGCAAACAGCTACAACAGGTGGTTCGTTCCGATGAATCTGCGACTCATCTTCATTGCCGCTCCATTCGCGATTCTGGCCGCAGCCTGCGCCGGTTCAGCAGAGGCCCTTGACCCCTCAACTCAGGACGCCGCTACCGCTGCTCCGAGTGCGATCGCGACCTCGACTCCAAGTAATCATGAAGGACTGAATTCTGTCCGTGCCACGACGGCGGCGCATAGCGATAGCTCTGATTCGCAGAACTCGAGTGGAAGCGAGATCAGAAACGGATCTGCCATTCCGCTTCCGCCGACAGCAACAGTGGTGCCTCTGCCGCCTACGATTCGTCCGTTTAGCCCGCGGGCTACTGCGACTCCTGTGAGGCAGCCAACCGCCACGCCGATTCCCATGAATCCGTTCGCTACGCCGACGCCTCTATGGACATCGCCACCTGTCGCTCCTACATCGACTCCAGCGCCAACTCCCACTGCGCCGCCGTTTACTCCGCCTGCTGTTGTGAGCGCCGCGCCCGGTGAACAGTACGTGCCACTCCTGAACCACCAGTACGAGGTGCCGTCAAGCTGGAGCCAGGTGAACACAGGCAGCTCTATCGTGGTCGTAGATTCTTCTGAGAAGGTGACTATCGAGATTGCCGAGATGGAGGTTGAGCCATGGCTCTTCCCAACCGTACTTGCTCTCGGGGATCAGCTTGTGCCCGGCATTCCGAGCGACTGGTCAGAGTGGGAGTTGGAAAGCAGTGGTTCCATCAAGGGCGGGAACGCCTATGAGTTCCAGTTCTCAGGCACCAAGCACGGCGTTCCATACGTCAGCTTTGTGCACTGGTTCATGTACGGCGATGTCCACATTCAACTGACAGCCGATATCCCGGAGTTCGACTGGTCTGCCAGTTCGGAGATCAGGTCGAACGTTCGGCAGGTTCTCGATTCGTTCGAGCCAAACGATGGGCATCGGCTCTTCACGGAAGAGCGTGTGATGGAGCTGCTGGCTCTGCGGCTTGATGACCGTGCAAGCGGAATCTATGCCCGGAACGAGGAGATCAGAGCCAGGTATGAGCTCACCTGCGGCCAGATCCTGACCGACCTGCCGTTCCAGTTGGCTCACCTTGGAGATGGACTATGGCAGTTGACTGCCCAAGGTCTCGAAGGGCTGGAGTCGTTCCGCATCTTCGAACCTCGCGGGTCGATCGATGCGTTCACATCGAACTACAGCATCTGCTAGCCGGTTCGGTCAGCACGTGCTCGATAAACAGAGAAGGGAGCGTCCATACGGGCGCTCCCTTAGTTTGCCAGTCAGCCATGCTGCGGCTTGTGATGCTAGCGTGTCTGCATCACACTGTCGGGATGGGCAGTGGAACGAGTAGAAGATCGAGTCGCCAAACCAGCGAAGAGCCTGCTCTGCGGCTGAGGCATCGCGGCTCAAACCGGCTCACAGAGGAGCAGCTCAAGCGTCGCCAGAAGGTACTGGATCGAATCGCGATAGCAGGGCAGGGAAGCTGGCGTTGGACCGGCCAGGCGAAGACCGCGCGAGGCAGGCGCTATCCACAGATCATGCTCCAACTGGACGGCGGTGCGACGCAGCTCCTGAACGCTCGGCATGTGATCTTCTACCTCGCCACAGGCTGGGTGCATGTCGATGTGCAGCAGTACCGCAGCAAGGACGGCGACCCTGGGAACGTCCACCCGGACAACCTTGTGCCGCTTCCGCCGATGCGATCGGCAAGAGGGCGCAACAACCTCTGGGATACCGATCGGCTGCGGAGCTACTTCGGCTAGCAGGCTCGCTGTATCGAGAGCCGTCAGCGACCCTCGATACGGCCTGCGTTGTCGTTAACCGCTCGAAACCTGCTCGAACGAGATCGTGTTGCCTTCAGGATCCCTGGCCTTTGCGGCCTTCACACCCTCCCACACCTGCCTCGGCTTCTGTATGTCGACGCCGCGTTTCTTCAGGTCCCAGTAGGTGAAGTCGAGGTCATC
>JANQIZ010000234.1 GCA_028281895.1 Dehalococcoidia bacterium | reverse complement strand
GCTGAGAACGCCGCTTACGACCATCCTCGGCTTCACCGACATCCTGAAGCGAAGGCAGAAGGGCGACGGCATGGAGCGCAACCAGCAGCATCTTGAGTTGATGCGCCGCAACGGCGAGCACCTCAACTCCCTCATCGAAGAGATGCTGGAGATCACCCGAATTGAGGCAGGCCGGTTCGAGGTCGAGAAGGAAGGCTTCAGCCTGGACCCGCTTATCGAGCAGGTCAAGGTGTCGTCGGCGATGATCCTGGACACACGCGATCAGCAGCTTGTAGTCGATTCCGATTGCGATGGCGTCGAGCTGCACGCAGACCGCAGGCGCGTGATGCAGGTGATGCTCAACCTCGTCAGCAATGCTTCCAAGTACTCGCCGCCAGGATCAACGGTCACGATCAAGGTGCGGTTGGAAGACTCATCTGTAGTGTTCTGTGTTGAAGACCAGGGTCCTGGCATCCCTGATGCAGATCAGAAGGCGATGTTCGACCGCTTCTTCCGAAGGGACGACGAGGCAACTCGCTCTCAGTCAGGACTTGGACTCGGCCTCGCTATCGTCAAGGCGATCGTGCATGCGCACCAGGGTGAGGTCGACGTGTGGTCGGAGGTCGGGACAGGAACGATGATGACTGTAACGCTTCCGGGCGGCCGCAGGCAGGCTGAGGAAGCTATCGATGCTTCGCTGAGCCACCCCGAGATGGCGCTTGAGATGCGACGGCTCGAGCGGATTCGAGACCTGCGAGGTATGGCAGCCGCAGCAAGGGCTTCCTAGCTCAAGTCAGCAGCCAGCTTTTGGCGCCCTTCTTGATCACAGCCGTGCTGCGATGTGCTCTGCCACGTACTGTGCGTCCTCGCTAACTCCAATGAACTGGGCCGATTTGGCCGAATACATCCACTGGAGACCTGAGAAGTACAGGCCTGGCCATGCCGTGATGCCCCGGCGCTGCACCGGGTAACCATGCTGCCCGGTGAGCGGCAACTTGATCCATGAGTAGTCGTACCGAAAGCCTGTCGCCCAGATGATCGAGGTGATTCCCTCGCGAGCCAGATCAAGTTCCAGCGGGCCATCAGGAACTTCGATGGACATGATCTCCGGCGGGTCCGGCACAGGCTCGGCTGGAGCATCCATCTCCTGCTCAGCGATGAACCTGTCGACTCCCGCCCGCCAGCGAGCTGCATGAGCGTCGGTGTTCGCCAAAGACTGCTGCAGATCGTCCCTGAACCTCACTGTCTGGCCGCTTGCTCCGTCAAACCGCCCCAGCAGCGTTACGCCATCCCGCGCAAACGCTCTCAGGTAGATGTTGTGGCCGCCCTTCGTGCCGGACGTGTGAGCAGACGAGCCGAACCTGACATTGAGAGACTCCACATCGTCGACGGTCCGGTCGAAGCCGCCTATCTCGTTGTTCCACCAGGAAGAGTCCCGACCCCGGTAGCGACGCGGCCTGCGTCCGGCGCCACTGACAGACAGGTAGACCCTGCGGCCGCTGTCGAACAGATCCTCCATGATCTGAGCGCCAGACTGTCCGGAGCCGATCACCAGCACCGCTCCCTCAGGCAATGCGTCGGCATTGGTGTAGTCGCGCGAGTGAATCTGCCTGACGCTCCTCGCCACTTCCGATGCTCCTGCCGGGTACGCGGGAATGCCGAACGCCCCAGTGGCCACGACAACGTTCTCAGCGAGAAGGTCGTCTTCTGTAGTGCGCAAGATGTAGCCGGATGGGCAGGCGCGCTCGATGGCCGTGACCTCCACACCGGTTCGGACAGGCGCGCCGAAGCTCTCGGCATAGTCGCCGATCATCTTCACAGTCTCGGCCTTCGACAGGTATCCGTCCGGATCAGCGCCTTCGTAGTCGAAGCCGTGCAGCCGCAGCGCCCAGTTCGGATTGA
>JANQIZ010000221.1 GCA_028281895.1 Dehalococcoidia bacterium | reverse complement strand
GAACGACACGGTGATCGACCGTCTTGCTGAGATCTGCGGCGAAGAGGAGATCGAGGCCGATCCTGAAGTTCTCGCGCTGATCGCCCGCACTGCATGGGGAAGCCTGCGTGATGCAGAGAACCTGCTTGAGCAGCTTGCGGTCTCATATGGCGCTGGCGGCGAAGAGATCACGCTTGAGAACGCCAGAGAGCTCCTGGGCCTCGGCGATACGGTCTCTGCCGTAGATCTGGCATCAGCGGTGGTCTCAGGCGACACAACGACGGCTTTGACGGTGATCAACCGGGAAGCCGGCCGCGGGGCGGATCTCAGGTCGCTGCGCAACGGCGCTGTTGATGCGATTCGCACCGCGCTTCTATCGAAATCGGGAGTTGATGATGCGATCGGGCAGCCTGAAGAGGTTCGAGAGACCATGTCTGCCGCTGCCCGGCCAGTGAAGATCGAGAAGCTGCTTCACGCTCTGACTGCGCTTGGACAGGCGCAGCTCAAAGGCGACTCATCGCCGCTTGAGCTAGAGCTTGCGGTACTGAACGCCATCAATATGCCTGAGCCGGTTGTAGTCGCATCGACGCCCGCAGCCTCTTCCGCAGCGCAGTCAGCTTCCAACGGATATGGACAGTCGTCCCGGCCACCTGTCTCGCAGTCTGGGCAGTCCGGAACGCCGCGGCCTCAGCCAACTCCTCAGCAGGACGCAGACAGCGCGCCGCAGCGTCGGAGAGAGCGGACTCCCGATGAAGAGAAGTGGCGCAAGGTCTGCGAGGAGCTTCGCAGGACCAAGCTGCGCCGATGGTTCCTCGGCCCGATTCTCCAGAACGTCGACCCTCCGAAGCCGGCTGAAGGGCAGATCACGCTCCGCTTCAAGAGCCGTTCGATCAGGGACCGGTTCATGGAGGAGATGGAGGATCAGCGTGCCCAGACGGCTCTGCGGTCAGCTATCGACCGTGAGTATGGCCCGGGTCTGGCGTTGAAGACCATCTCTCCTCAAGAGGAGGCCGAAGCATCAAACCAGCAGGCCTCCGCTGCTTCCGACAGCCCGCTTGTGCGTGCGGCTATGGCTATGGGCGCGCAGGTGGTGACCGAAGAGGAAGCCGAGGAGTAAGCCCCCTTCACAGGCGGTCAATACAGCCCTGCGACGTTCGAAAGCGAGCATACTCGAGTGTGCTGAGCGCCAGTTAATCTGCTCCGACTACGCGCCGAACACTCATCGCCACGACGCGGTTCCGCGGGCCAAGCTCAACATCCTGCTCCAGCAGTTGCAGAGCCAGATCGCTCTCGTTCTCAGGAGCCATCAGTCTGACCGGAAATAGCGAAGGGCCGAAAAAGCTGGGGTTCGAGTCACGAAGCCGGCAGTTCACTCCCGATGCCCGGAGCATCGAGCACCACATCTCGCCAGTCACCTGGTCAGGCGCGATCACGAACTCTACCCACTTGCTGGGCGCCAACAGACTTCCTCCTGCGTGCGGAGTCGTGTTCCAGTGCGTGAACGGAAGAACTCACGCCATTCAGCGCGAGATACTACAGAAAGCTCTACGCATACGGTGCGAGATCGGCTCCAGTGGAGACAGGAGAAGCTAGACGGCAGCTACAGGCAGAGTAATGTTCTCCGGGCCGAGCAGGTCAGAGAGCCGAGTCTCCAACTCCGGGCACGGGTCGACTGTTGCGAATGGAACATCCATCTTGACCAGCTTGCCACCCGTCTTCACCTCGAGTTGCACCGATGATGTGCCCTTGAACTCCAGCAAGATGCGCACAACGTCTTCCAGCCTGTAGCGATCTTCGGCAGACCGTCCCGTCTCCTCGACCCTTATCCTCACCGAGCCATCGATAGCGGGTGTGGGAGCCTGTGAACCGCCAGCCGAATCAGTCAGAGCGGCATCCTGTGTGTCTGTGCTCTCGACGGCATTGCCTGGGCTCGAGGATGGAGTGGCGCTGTTTTCGCTGTGTTGCATAGTGCTGTTCGAGTCGATGTCCTTTGTCTGAGCAAGTGCTGTGTGTCCGTTGATTCCATTCGAACCGTTCGAATGTACGCCGTTATGTGCAGTCGAATGACCGTTGCTTGCTGCTACTGGCGCTGGTGATGCGACAGCTACTTCTGAAACATCCGTCTTGCCGGCAACTGGAGATGGCTTCAACTCGGCTGCGACGCCTGTCTGCAGTTCAAACGGCTTCGCCTCATCGACAACGATCGAGACACGGCCGTTTCTCTCCCGCACCTTGCCCTTCACAGTCAGCCGGTTGCCGTCCGCCCAGAGATCGCTCGTCTTCTCAAGGATGTTCGGCCACACCACCGTCTCCATCGCTCCATCCAGGAACCGGAGCATCAGCGAGAGGAACCTGTCGCCCTTGCGAGTAGTCAGATCGCGGATCTCGCCAACCTCGCCAACAGCCATGATCGGCTGCTCAGCCATGTCACCGGTGATTCCAGATGAGAATACGGTGTACGTATCAGGCAGTTTCTGAACTTCGCGTGAGAACGCCGTCTCGGTCAGCTCGATGCCCAGCAGCTCGCGCTCCCAGAGCTGACGCTCATGCTCCGTGGTGTCATCGACGTCTGAGATCTGGATCTCCATGATCGGAGCAGGCACCGACTCACCAAACATGTCGAACATTGACGTCTGGCCTGAATCGCGCAGCCGTGTCTGCTGCTGCATCGTGGAGATGATCCGCTCAACGCTCTCTAGCAGGGCGCCGCGTGGTCCGAACTGATCGAACGCCCCTGCCTTGACCAGGCTCTCTAGTGTGCGGCGATTGAACGCCTTGGCATCGACTCGGCGGCAGAAGTCCTCAATCGACGAGAACTCACCGCCAGCCTCGCGGGCTTCGATGACTGGCCGCACGGCAGATGCGCCGACGTTCTTAACCGCCGACATGCCGTACCTGATCCCGCCGCGCCTGCCCTCTGCCTCGTCGATTGAGAAGTTCACATTCGATCTGTTGATATCTGGTCCGAGCACAGGCACATCGGCTCTGCGGGCCTCGCGGATGCACTCGGCTATCTTGTCGGCGCTTCCGGCGAAGGAGTCCATGAATGCCGCCAGGTACTCGACCGGGTAGTTCGCCTTAAAGTACGCCGTCCAGTAGGCGATCATGGCGTAGCTGACCGCGTGCGACTTGTTGAAGCCGTATCCAGCGAACGGCTCCATCAGGCGGAAGACCTTTTCAGCCTCCTCCAGCGTGTAGCCCTTGGAGAGCGAGCCCTTTGTGAACTTCTCCCGCTCAGCCTCCATGACTGACGGGATCTTCTTGCCCATCGCCTTGCGCAGGATGTCCGCCTCACCCAGCGTGTAGCCGCCAAAGTGCTGCGCGATCAGCATCACCTGGTCCTGGTACACGATCACGCCGTAGGACTCTTCGAGGATCTCCTTGAGATCGTCGTGCGGGTATGTGATCTGCGCTCGGCCATGCTTGGCATCGATGAATGTGCCGATCTCTTCCATCGGACCGGGCCGATAGAGAGCGATCATGGCGGCCACGTCGCCGATGCTGGTGGGCTTGAGCTCCTTGATATGCCGGCGCATCCCGGAGCTCTCCAGCTGGAACACGCCAAACGTGTCTGCCTCACCCAGCATGTGGTAGGCATCAGCGTTGTCCAGCGGGACGTCGTAGACACCCATCTTCTCGCCACGGTGCTGCTCAATCAGCTTCACCGTGCGGTCGAGGATCGTCAGGTTCGTCAGGCCAAGGAAATCCATCTTCAGCAGGCCGACATCAGCGACCGGCTTCATAGCGAATTGGGTCGTCGGCGGCGCATCGTCATCGCCACTCGTCGAACGCTGCAGCGCTACGTAGTCAGTCAGCGGCTGCTGTGCGATCACAACGCCCGCTGCGTGAGTGCTGGCGTGCCTGACCGCGCCCTCAACACCCTGTGCCGTCTCGATCACTTTCCTGCTGTCGGAGTCCGAGCGCATCAACTGGCGCAGCTCGGGCATCTCGTCGATGGCGTCCTGGATCGTCACATTCAGGCGAGTCGGCACAAGCCTCGCCAGGCGGTCACCTGTCTCGATGCTCAGGCCAAGCGCACGGTTGCAGTCCCTGATCGCCGCCTTCGCGCCAAGCGTCCCGAAAGTGATGATCTGCGCAACGTGATCGCGGCCGTATCGATCCACGCAGTAGCGAATCACCTCTTCACGACGGTCATCCGCGAAGTCCATGTCGATGTCCGGCATCTCTCGACGCTCGACATTCAGGAACCGCTCGAAGATCAGGCCGTTCTGCAGCGGGTCGACCTGCGTGATTTCCAGGCTGTAGAGCACAAGGCTCGCCGCCGCAGAGCCGCGCACGGCGGAGAGGATCCCGCGATTGTTCACGAAATTGAAGATGTCCCAGCAGACCAGGAAGTAGTCGGCGAACTGCGTTTTGTCGATGACATCCAGCTCGTACTCAAGCCGCTCCATCACCTTCTCTGAAGGCCGCTCGTACCGCTTCGCCAGCCCATCGAGACAGAGCTTGCGCAGATACTCCATCGAGCTCTCGCCATTCGGCGTCTCGAACTTTGGGACGAGAGTCTTGCCGAATTCGAGGTCCAGTTCACACGATTCGGCGATCGCCAGGGTGTTCCGTACGGCGTCCGGAACCTCTGCCCACTGCGCCGCCATCTCCTCGCTGCTGCGAATGAAGTAGGTATCGTCCTCCATGTGCAGGCGATTCGGATCATTAACCTGCGAGTTGGTGACGATGCAGGTGAGCACATCCTGCTTCGGTCCGTCCTCCTGGTGGACATAGTGCGAATCATTCGTCGCCACCAGCGGCAGGTTTTGCGACTTCGCAAGCTCCAGCAGACGGCGATTGATCGAAGCCTGCTCTGGCACGCCCTCGTGCATCATCAGCTCAAGGTAGTAGCGATCCTTGAAGACCTCTCTGTACCAGCCGGCTGTCTCCGTGATCTGGGCTTCAGCGCCGTTCTTGATATTCCGTGCCAGCTCTCCTGACGGACAGCCGGACAGTACGATCACGCCCTCGCTGTACTGCTCCAGGATCTCCCGGTCGAAGCGGGGACGGTAGTAGAAGCCCTCAAGGTGACCCTTCGTCACCAGCCGCAGAATGTTCTGGTAGCCGGTGTGGTTCTGTGCCAGGAGCGTCAGGTGATAGGGGAAGCGCTCGTTGGAGTTTCGCTCGGTGCGCGGACCCGGAGCCACGTAGCCTTCAACTCCGATGATCGGCTTAACGCCAACCTTCCTGGCAGCCTGGTAGAAATCGATCGCGCCGTGCACATTGCCGTGATCGGTGAGAGCTATGGCAGGCTGGCCGAGATCCGCGGCGCGCTTGACCATCTCGTGCAGCTTGCTGTGGCCGTCGAGAAGGCTGTATTCCGAGTGGTTGTGTAGGTGTACGAACTCGGTCAAGTGAGGCCGCTGATGAACTGGTTGCGTGTGCGACACGGACATGCCGCATACCAGCCACTTCGGGCGATTAGCAGGCGGCTGGCAGGCGAAACCTGACTATAGCGCGGGTCGCCGAAACCGTCGACCCGGAAACGCACTTTGAAGTGCGACATCTTGGGCTTGAATTTCTTCAAATCGCAATCAGTTGTGGGTCAATCGCGATTCAAAGAGATGCAAAAAAGACGGCTCTACAGGCCGCTAAACCTGCTCGCCGCCGCCTGAGCCTTCACCCGGCCCGGGCGTTGGAGTCACTTCTATGACTTCCACTGAACTGTTGAGATAGGCCATCACTGTGACCGCTATGGCAAGGAGCATGATGATCCAGAACCAGCTGAAGGCGATCTCGCTGCTCGAGCGCTTGCGAGTTCGGTACTCGGGCGCATCCTTCACAACGTATGTCTTCAGCCAGCGGTCGTGCCATGTGCGTCTTTCAGGGTCTGAGTACGCACTCCAGAACCCCGCGCCGGCAGCCAGCAGGCTGATAATCGACGCCGCGCTCCGAACGAACATGTGGTAGAAGCCGGCCACATCGCCGTTGTCTCGAAGCACCCGCAGTCCGAAGAGCGCGGCTCCCAGGTCCTGGCCCTGACGGAACAGGAACAGGTTCCCAAACAGAACGATCGTTGCGATGAATAGTCCAACCGGGGCAAGCAACATGCCGATCGCCTGTGGCAGAACAGTTGAGACCCCGAATGCCCGTGCACGAGCCGGTATCTCGGCCAGCTCGGTTGGCAGATCCTCAGGACTGAGGCCGTCGGTCTCTCCATCTGAGCCGGGCAGAGGCGGCAGACCTCGCTCGCGACGGAACCACGGCTGGTTCTCATCGCCGGGCCATACAGGAGGCAGCTTTCCCTGGGGTTCCTGCGGCTCAGGCTCGGATTGCTCCTGTCGAGGCTCACGCCAGTCCCTGCGAGGCTCATCGTAGTCCCGCACGGGCGGCTCATACGGAACCGGCTCCTCCTCATCCACAGGCTGATCGCCCGGCCGGACAGGAGGCACGTAGGGAGTCGGCTCTTCTTCTGGATCGGTGGGCGAATCAACTTTGCCAGGCGTAGGCTGCCTCCGTTCCCAGGCCGCGGATCGTCCCAGCGCAAGCGAGCGCAGATCGTCTTCTGATTCTCTTGAACCGTGTTCGTCTTCGGTTCGATCAGTCATAGGTTCTCCGCATCAACTGGAACAAAACTGCGCTCAACGTGGTCCTCACCTGTACGTAACCTGGTTACTCACAGTCGTACGTTGAGAGTAGGTGATGGAAACTCGTACAAGTCAGGTTGCGCCTGGTGCTAGAGTCCAGATAGAGCCACCGCGGCAGCGGTGTCGCGGCATTGTCCGCTTCACCAGGACCGTGGCGCCTTCCAACATCTTCTCACGAGAGGCCGAAACATGAAGCAGCAAAGCGCCGGAAGCGGGCGCGGACAGAAGATCCTGGTTGTGGACGATGAATCCACGTCCGACCTCATGCGCTCGGTGTTGAGAAGACTGGAAGGCGAAGGATTCCGGCCAATCGTTGTTCAGCCGGAAGGTCCGCGAGTCGACGGCAGGCAGTACGAGACCGAGGCTCTCTTCGCAATCGAAGACCAGCGTCCGTCCGCTGTTCTGCTTGATGTCCGTTTCGGCGAATACGACGAAGACAGGTTCATGGGCCTCGATATCCTGAAGAAGATCGTCGACCGCGACCCCAGCCTGCCGGTGCTGATGTTCACGCAGTACGCGCAGGGCCCATACCGTGACACTGCTGTTGCGGCCAGCCTCTCAGTGAATGCGCCGGTCGACTTCATCGACAAGCTTGCGAGCCCCGACGAAGTGCTTCTGCGGTTGCGACGACTGATCGGATCTGCGCCGGAGAACATCAAGATCGGGCAGCTATTCGAACTGGATGCTGAACACGGTGTCGTCTACCACCTCGCGACCGAAGGTCGAAATCATGTCCGAGAGATCCAGGGAATGAAGTTCGAGATCTTGAAAGAGCTAGCCACCGCATACTTCAGGAGCGAAGCAGAGGTCGTACCGTTCTCTCGTCTTGAGCGATTTTCGGAGGGCGAAGACTCACGCGCTTCGCTCCGAGTGCGGATTCGAGAGATCAAGGTCGCTCTCGGCAGGGCGGCCAGCCGTGACTTCGGGGCCGACGAGTTGATCATCAATATCCGAAACCGCGGCTATCGGCTTTCACCGCCGCGCGGCACCTCCTAGTCTTATCGGTCGGCAACTGCGATGCGACGCACACGATGGCAGATAGCTCGTTATGCGGGTCTTGGAGCAGCAGGGATCGGCGCGATCTTGCTGGTCATCGGTCCGTTCATTGGCGAGGCGATCAGCCCAGAGACCGTGCTTACTGTCGAACCAATCAGCTATGCAGGCGCAATCGCCGTGATGGTCGGACTGGCTCTTGTTGCAGGGACGTATCTATTCGGTAGAGGCGGCGATAAGTCCGGCAAGACAGGCGTCGCACACTGGAGTCGCTTAACGCAGGACTACTTCGACACCTTCTCGCATGACATGGGCCGTCCTTTCCGAAGAATCCTCGGCAAAGAGCGGGAAGTGCGGGCGAGGGTCGAGGAGTCTGGCGCCGATGTGCCAGACTCAGTCCGCAGCCTCATGGACGAGATCGAGCAGCAGGCTCCCAGCTTCAGGCTGATGCTGGACAACGTGCGAGTGCTCGTTGAATTGGAAGACCCGGAAGCGGAATCCGTCATGGAGCCTGTCGATCCAGCGGCGATCGTCAGGAACATCACGGATCGCTACTTCTCACTGGCTGCCGACCAGGGGATAGACCTTTCGTGGTGGGCAGAGCCGCAGGAGTTCGGGCTTGTGTATGGCGATGCCGCCGCTATCGATCACGTCGTGACCAACCTAGTGGACAACGCGATGAAGTTCGCCTCAGCAGGCATCGAGATTCGCATCACCCGCAACCCGAGCCACTACTTCATACGAGTCTGGGACGACGGACCTGGCATTCCAGATTCCCATCAGCCACATCTGTTTGATCGGGGTTGGACGCCTGCTCTTGCCGGCCGCCAGGAGAAGAACAGTTCCGGGCTAGGACTCTTTATCGCACGCACTCTCTGCAGGCGCTCAGGCGGCGATCTGGCGGTCGAGTCCGCTATGGACAGAGCCGGTTCAGCCTCAGAATCAAGTGAGGCTGACGGTCATTACACGAGCATGACAGTCATGCTTCCATTGAACCAGCGGGCGGAGACCAGCGGCGAGAGTAACGGCAGCGGCAGTCTCGGACGCTCCTCCTGACGTAATAAGTAACGCGGCTGTAACGTCGCTGACTCCAGTGTGAGATGCAAGGGGAAAGCGCTCTCATTGAGCCACCGGCCGCAGACGGAAAAGCGCACACGGCAACGCCGGAGCTGATTGTTGAAGAGTGCCAGGCTGAAATACCTCGGACTGGTAGCGGTGATCGCCGTCTCCGCAACTATCTCCGCGTGCGCTCAATCGGCGCCGCGCAACGAGCCGACACCCACACCTGTCCCGCAGCCAACTCCCACGCCAACAGCGCTGCCAACGGCCACTCCTGCTCCACCAACACCAACTCCTGAGCCGACTGCGACACCAGCGCCAACCGCTACTCCACAGGCTTCACCAACTGTCCAGCCGACTCCTGCCGGATCACCAACTGCGATCCCGGTGAACAACGTGCAGACGTACACGCTCTCGCTCCAGATCGAGGGAATCACCGATGAGAGTGAGGTCTACGGCGACAGCATTGTCCTGAGAGGCCAGACAACTGCCGATGCGATCGTCAGCATCAACGGAGTGATCGTGCCTGTCGATGAGACAGGTGTCTTTGAAGTGCCCCTGGTTCTCGAAGAGGGCCCCAACCAGATCGTAGTTGTGGCAAGCGACCTCGATGGCAATGAGGTCAGCGCTACGTTCCTCGTGGTCTCACTACAGGATGAGCAGGTATGACCCAACTGCGATCCAGTTCACCAGAGATGGGTAACACAGGAGTAATCGCCCCAGATCGAGCATGGAGCTTGAGGGGACGTGAACCGGGTTCGCCCGGACTCACTCCGGGGTCAATACATATGTCCACACTTCAGCTACAAGGCGGGCAAGCAAGCATTGCAAGGCGGTACGCAGCAAAGACCACCGCCGTGCTTGTCGCTCTATTGCTCGTAGCAGCGCTCGCTGCGCCGGCGATCTTCACGCCTGGCAACGCACGTGCAGATCACGCACCCATACAGGCGCTCTTCGGTACAGTAGTCGCAATTGAACCGCCGAACACCGTCACCGTCGCCACAGACCTCGGTGTACAGACAGTCATCATCCCCAGTAACGATGTCTTCACTGGCGATATCTCTGCAGTTGACGAGATATCTGAAGGCGATCGGTTCGTCGGCTCAGTTCATGTCGCAGAAGACGGAACCGTCACCGCTGAGAAGGTGCTGATAGTCCCTGATCTCTCCAAGACCGTCACCAGGCACATACTCGGTGTGATTCTTGAACTTGAAGACGGCGTGTTGACGATCCAGGATCGTGAAGGCAATACGATCACCATTGATGTTCCCTCCAGCGTGACCGTCCCTCCTGTCGGCACCGTCGTCACTGCAGTGGCGCAGCTGGACCGCGCTACTGGCAGATTGCGCGCGCAGGCCTTCGATCGAGTCGAGGATGCCGTTCAGCGCATCCAGGAAGCCACCGACCGCGCTACCGACGAGGATCTCAAAGAGCAGCTCCAGGAGCTTCTCGAAGAGGCGCGCACCAAACACCTGAGCGCGCTTGAGCGTGCAAGAGAGTCGTTGCAGCGTGCGCAGGAAGCCGTGTCTGCTGCTATCGCAGAGCGCGACGAGGCGCAGCGCAGGCTCAACGAAGTGCAGGCCGAGTTCGATGATCTTCGCCAGCGCTACGTGCAGGAGGCTGGTGAGCGCAACGAAAGACTGCCAGAGCTGCGCACGAACGGCACGCTCCAGTACGACGACGAAGAGTGGTCCGGAGATTCCGGGCTGTTCTCGCTGATCCAGACCGGCGATAGCTTCGACGATGGAGTGATTCGAGAGTTCACATGGACGCAGACCACGCAGGCCATCGTGCCTGTCGAAGTGCGCGAAACCGATCCTGACTCGCCGGCCATCACGTCTACAGTTGCCCGCAGCGTGGCGCTGCCGCTCAACGATGTCAAAGGCCTCATACCTGCCGGATCGCAGGTGATCGTTCAGTACGACCCGAATACGGAGCCGCCAGTAGCGACGCTCATCACAGTGCTGCCGCCGCAGTTGCCAGACGCCATCGCAGACGCGCTTGAGCAGGAGCGGCTTCGCACCATCAACGGCATCATCACGCTTGTTGAGCAGACGCCTGACCTCGATGCCATCGGCGTTCTTGTCGTCACCAACCGCGAGCACGATGTGAAGATTGCCGCGAAGGTGACCGATGCGACCGAGATCGAGATCGACGGCGAGATGGCAGATTTCGAGAGCCTTGCGGCCGGTATGAGCGTCGAGGTCGAGTTCGATGCGGAGACCGAAGAGCAATCTGCAGATGCTGACACCGCATCAGATGCGGGCCGTCTCAATGCCCTGAGAGTGCGTGCAAGGACGCAGGTCGATGACAATGACGTTCATGTAGCGGGTGTGATCGCAGCGCTTGACCCTGAAACGCGCACTGTCGGAATCCTGACAAGAGACGGTGAGATCGTTCGGGCGCACATCGCTCTCGATGGCACGATCATCAAGGATGGGTCTCCGGGCCGCTTCTCGGCGCTTGAGCAGGGAGACCTGGTGCTGGATGGCACTCGATACAACCGCGGCACACTGGTGCTCACGCGGCTTGTTGTCCAGTCCCCCGGCACTGTCAGCTTCTCAGGAACCATCACTGGACTGGACCGCAGCCCCGACCGGATCACCGTCGCCACTGCCAATGGACGCGTCATCACCGTGTTCATCGTTGACGACTCCAGAATACTGACCGAGGGCGACAAGCCTCTGGCCTTCGACGATCTTGCTATCGGCAACCGGGTGACCAGTGGCGAAGCGCTGCCAGTTCAGCGCAACGGAGAGACCCTGCTCGTTGGAGCAAGGCTCGTCATCGGCGGCCCGGCAATCGCAACGGCACGAGGCATCGTCAGCCGCGTCCATGCAGATCCCGGAATGGTCCCGGTAGCCACTGG
>JANQIZ010000209.1 GCA_028281895.1 Dehalococcoidia bacterium | reverse complement strand
GATGCCGTGAAGCGTCTGTTCCACGTGGCTTCGGACATTTCGCCAAGAGATCACGTGCTGATGCAGGCTGCGTTCCAGGAGAGCACGGACGCTGCGATCTCCAAGACGATCAACTTCCCGAACGAGGCGACTGTCGAGGACGTGAAGGACTCGTACATGCTGGCGTGGGAGACGGCCTGCAAGGGCATAACCGTCTACCGTTCAGGCAGCCGTGAGGTCGAGGTGCTGACCTCGGGTCACGACTCCACGAAGGACAAGCGTCCGGAGGATCTGAAGGCCAGCGATGCCAGTGATGCTGGCGCAACGCAGGAAGAGATGCCGCTGGAGACGGCGCTGGTCTCCGCTGCTGGCGTGCCGCAGTTCGTCTCGCCAATGGACCGTCCGACGGACCTGTTTGGCGTGACGAAGCGGGTGAACACCGGTCACGGCAAGATGTACGTGACGATGAACATGTCGAACGAAGGTCGTCCGTTCGAGGTGTTCGCGACGCTCGGAAAGGGCGGCCGCACGCACGCTGCGATGGCCGAGGCCGTGACGCGGATGATCTCGCTGTCGCTGCGCTCTGGCGTCGACCCGAAAGAAGTGATCAAGGGTCTGCGAGGCATCTCGTCTGACCAGCCTGCGTTCGATGAGGGCGAGGTGATCTTCTCTGGTCCGGATGCTATCGCTGTTGCGATGGAGCGCATCCTGAAGCAGCACTCCGACTGGCCGCGGCCAAGCATCGGCAGCGATGAGCAGGGCCAGCCTTCGATGTTCGGCGCTCCGTCTGCGAAGGAGTTGGGGATGCCGACTGCGACGCCGGTTGAGCGGATCATCACGGATGCCGAGGTGCCTGTGAGCATCACGGTTGCGGAGAGCGATGCTGCTGCGGCGGCGGCGATGGCCGCGGTGACGGCTGATCTGTGCCCGGACTGCTCAGGTCCGCTGGCACACGAAGAGGGCTGCCAGAAGGGCTACAGCTGCGGCTTTAGTAAGTGCTAGGGCGGGCAGCAATGCTGCGCTCTAGGGCGCGGTGAGCTGGCTAGGTGATGAGATAGAGAAGGCCCCGGACACTCCGGGGCCTTCTCTATTTGTCATGAATTCTGAACGCACTAGCATTCGCAGTTCGTTCGAAATATCACCTGATCGATACACAATCTCGATGCTTCAGATCAGCCACTGTGATTTTGCACTTACCGGCTTTTCATGATAGAAGTCGCCGATACCTCATCGAGATTACTTCGATCAAATAAGTCAGTCCATGACATCTGCGATAACGAAACTGCTGGATACCTTGAAACTTGAATCCCTTCCCGGATTCATAGTGGTATTGGCTGCGCTTCTCGTTTCAGACGTGTACGTGAAGTCTGATCTGGTCAGCAACGTGTTCACGGACCAGCAAACAGCGATTGTCGGTGGACTGACAGCCTTGGTTGGGGCGCTGGCGTTCGGACTATTCCTGAGATCCATATACCACTGGATGGGTCGCAACCTTGCCCGGTGGACCGTAGGACGGCTCTGGCAGACGCTCCACTATCAGGATTCGTTGATGCGGGCGAACAAGCGCTCGATGAGTGAGTTTTCGGTCTTCTATGGATCCACTGAGAAAGACCTCAGACCAGAGACGGAACTACTCGACCGCTGCCGCAACGCTTTCACTAATGGGCTTGCGCTGTTTCTGTTGGCACCGGCTCTTACTTTGTATCTCCGGTTTGAGGCGGAGACGTCTCCCGGAGTTTCACTCACGCCTGCATTTTTGCTGGTCCTGGTCGGGATAGTGCTGGTAGTAGCTTCCTATCGCACGCTCGTTAAATATGAGGAGCGGAAAACTGCAGCTACCAAGAGCGCGATGCTGAACGACGGCTACACCATCCCGAATGAAAGTCAGATCACATTCGGCCGACGTGAGTGGACTTTGAGGGCCACTGGGTACTTAGTGTTTGCAATTGCAGTGGTCATTATCGGGATGGTGTCGGTGTGGACGTCGGAAGTCGATACGATCTTCGGCTTAAACACCGAGAACGATTTTCTGCCAGATTTGGGAATTCGGGAGGATTCGTTGAAAACGATCTCAGAAGCTGAAGATGGCAAGGTTCCGGTTCTGGAACTGAAGGCAACGAAGCCGGGCAAAGGTAACGGGATCAACGTATCAGGCACAAGACCGGTCGTAATTGCTGGCGATCAGATCAGTCAATTGGCGATAAGTACTCGGTTAATCTCGATAGTCGATTCAACCAGCCTGAGCGGACCTTTGAGACCCAAATGGAAGGTATGGGCATCTGTATTAGGTCAGCGCGGTGAGGACCGAGTCGAAGTCGATGGAGGTGACACGGTAGTCATCAACGCGATGGTCGATTTTCGTACAAAAATAGAAGTAGAAGGTGCGAAGGAACTGCAGGGCACCTTGTCGGCGGATGAAGGATCTTTGGCGAAAACATTTGAGAGCGCCAAGGACGATTTCAAGAATATGTCAGGTGAAGGTGCCAGATTAGAGTTGTTTGATGCAGTAAGAGATGGTGCTGAGGATCTGTTTCAGGAAATACAGGTGACTCGCAGCGTATTGGATAAGCTTCCCTCTGATACTAATACCTTGACTTCAGAGGACTATGAGACTCTAGTAGGGTCGGTACAGTTACTGACCGTGTATGAGAGGCGCTTGGATAAGGAAGTAAGCAAATACCTACAAGAAGCGAACAATCGTGGAGATTCTCTGTCTACTGAAATCGAAGATGCGATTAAGTTAGCTGAGATTCTCAACATGGCTCAGAAAGCGCTTACTTCGAAGTTGGAGACGACATTAAATACTATCTCTTCAGTCGAATCAGATATAGCTGCAGACGAATTGACAGCAGGTGAATGGACATTTGATTTCATAGTCAAAGATGCCACTGACGAATCAAGAAGATACCTTCTCGCACAGATCAAAGTATCGATCGGAGAGCAGGCTGAGACGGAAGAGGAGAACGACGAAGAATAGTCGGTTTGATGGCCAACCCTCAAGCCGCCTCCCAGAAGCGGCGGAAGGTTGACCACGCCTCTTCGGGTGTGTCGCACTCGGTGAAGAGCGTTCGGCGGCAGTCGCGGGCCGTTGCCATGCCCCGCGTGTAGTACGAGAGATGCCGCTTCACCTGGAGCAGTCCGAACGGCACATCAGGGAAGAACTTCAGGATCAATTCCACATGTCGGGCGATCGTCGCCTCCCGATAGCTTCGCTGGCGGTCAGCGTCCCACGACTCGTACTCGCGGTTGAACACCCACGGCTGCCCGAGCGCGCCTCTGCCAATCATCACCGAAACGCAGCCCGTCTCGGCCATCATCTGTTCCGCCATGCCGTACGAAGTGACATCGCCGTTTCCGGTCACCGGCACATCGACCGCCTCGACAACGTCGCCGATGATCTCCCACGGCGCACGCCCGGCGAATCGCTGCGAGCGGGTGCGAGGGTGAACGGTGATGGCGTCAACGCCCTCCGAAACCGCCATCTGCGCCACCTCGACGGCGTTCAGGTGATGCTTGTCCCAGCCGCCGCGGATCTTGATGGTCAGCGGCACCTGGCATGACTGGCGGATGCGTCGCAGGATCTTCGCTGTGGCTTCGACGTCACGCATCAGGGCCGAGCCTTTGCCATTTTTGGTGATCTTCGGCATCGGGCAGCCCATGTTGATGTCGATGATGTCGGCCCCGCGCTCCTGCAGAATCTCCGCCGCTTCTGACAGCATCTCGGCGTCGTTGCCAAGAAGCTGCATGGCGAGCGGCTTCTCGTCCGGGTGAAAACCAGCGATCTGCTCGGTCCGATCTGTCTGGCGAAGCAGCCCGACAGCATCGATCTCTTCGGACGTGTTCAGAGCCGATCCGCACTCCTGCGCGAGGAGTCGGAAGGGCGCGTTCGTGAGCCCGGCCATGGGAGCCAGCCTGACGGGTGATTCGATCTCAAGGTTTCCGATTCGCATATGAAACGAGTATACGAACGAGATGCTGTGGCCGCGCAGCGGTCTCCAACCGGGAAGCTGTCTTTCCGTGACTGTAGAATCGCCGCTCATAGACCTCGCTTTGATAGCAATCCACCTCCCATCGACTTAGTCACCCCTCACCCCACGAGAAAAAGAATGAAGATTACGGGCGTCAAGACCTTTCGCACCTCCACTCCTGTTCACAAGACAGCCGGGACGAACTGGCTGTTCGTGCGCATCGACACTGATGCCGGGATCTCCGGCTGGGGCGAGGGCAGCCTCCAGTACAAGGACGCATCGCTTGAGGCCGATATCAACGACTTCGGGAAGTTCCTGATCGGTAAAGACCCGCGGGCGATAGAGCACATCTGGACATCGCTCTACCGGCGCGTCACGTGGTCAGGCGGCGCGGTCACGATGTCTGCCATTGCCGCGATCGACCTTGCGCTGTGGGACATCAAGGCGAAGTCGTTCGGCGTTCCTGTCTATGAGCTTGCAGGCGGCCCAACGCGGGACAGCATCGCGGTATATGCAAACGGCTGGTTTGAAGACCTGTGGGAGCCGGTGCCGGGCGTGCCTGCCGAGACCGCTGGGCGCCAGGCGTCGCCATCGAAGCATGCGGAGGCAGCGGCGAAGCTGCAGGCAGATGGCTGGCCCGCGCTGAAGTTCTACCCGTTCGGCGGACCGCAGGTCATCACGCCCGATCGCATCGCTCACGGCGTGGAGCTTGTGCGAGCTGTTCGGGATGCTGCCGGACCCGGAATGGAGATCGGCATAGATGTGCGGGCGAGGCTCGATCCGTGGAGCGCGGGCCGTGTTGCGAAGCGGCTCGAAGAGTTCGATATCGCGTGGCTTGAGGAGCCGATCCTCTACGACAACGCGAAGGCGTTCGGAGCGTTTGCAAGATCGGTGAATGTGCCTGTCTCTACGGGTGAGCAGCTCTACAGCAGGTGGGAGTTCGAGCCTTTGCTGGAGGAGAACGCTGTTCGCATCCTGCAGCCCGACATCTGCCACTGCGGCGGCTTTTCGGAGATCAGGAAGATCGCCCACGCGGCCGAGACTCACTTCGTGTCGGTTGCGCCGCACAACTCGAACGGTCCGATCTCGACACTGGCGAGCATCCACTTCGACATGTCGGTGCCGAACGCGTTTATGCAGGAGATCTTCGTCAGCTTCTTCGAGCGGTACAACAAGATCCTGACGAATCCGCTGGTGATCGAGAATGGCAGGACGAAGCCGCCTGACGGTCCTGGCTGGGGCTCAGACATCAACGAGG
>JANQIZ010000199.1 GCA_028281895.1 Dehalococcoidia bacterium | reverse complement strand
GCGCACGGGGGGCCCGCACCTGCACGCCGCGGGCGCCTCGATCCTGCTTGATCTCATCTATCGCCCCGTAGAGCAACAGGTTGCTGTCAGCGATCAGCGCCACTCGCTCGCACAGCTCTTCAACATCGCTCATGATGTGAGTGCTGAACATGATCGTCGAGCCGCTCCGGCGAAGATCCTCCAGCATCTCCTTCATTAGCTGCACGTTGAGCGGATCGAGACCGGAGAACGGCTCGTCCAGGATGATCAGCTCAGGCTCGTGGATGATCGCCGAGATGAACTGGATCAGCTGTGTCATCCCGCGGGACAGGCCTTCCACCTTGTTGTGCCGGTGCGGGAACAGTCCAACCCTGTGCAGAAGCTCGGTCCCGCGCTCTTCCGCTTCCTCAGACGTTAGCCCCTTGAGCCTGCCCAGATAGCGAATGATGTCCATCACGCGGACTTTGCGCAGCAGACCTCTGTCTTCAGGCAGGTAGCCAACCCTGTTCAGCAGGTTTCGATCAGGCTCTTGCCCGAGGATCTTCACCGAGCCGGCGTCCTGCTTGATGATCCCCAGCGCCATGCGGATCGTGGTGGTCTTTCCGGAGCCGTTCGGGCCAAGAAAGCCGAATATCTCTCCACGACGCACCTTGAAGGAAACGCCGTTCACCACCATGCGCTTGCCAAACGTCTTGGTCAGTCCTTCTATCTCGAGGACGTATTGCGAAGAAGTCATTGGAGAGAGCTGGACGCCCGCTTAAAGTGGCCAAACAGAGTGTCTTACCTTCGAGATTAGGCGAAACTGCGAGACGAGTCTTGCGGTTTGGCCGACCTTTATGTGGGTCGATCGACCGGGGCGTGCCCGCAGTTTGAGATCAATTCGTGGCTCAGGACACCTGCGCCATCACGTCCTTCATCGCGATGAGAGTGAAATCGATGTCTTCGGAATCGATCCCGTAGTGCGTGACCATACGCAGATCAGAGCCACCACCATTTATCTGAACGCTCTGATCCATCAGAAGCGCTGCGATGCGGTCACCACTGCCAGTCGGGACGCCGAATCGCACGATGTTCGTCTCTACGAGAGATGGCTCAAGTTCGATGCCGGGGAGTTCAGCGAGACCCTCGGCCAGCTTCTTAGCATTGACATGGTCCTCAGACATGCGGTCAATCATTGAGTCAAGCGCCACGATTCCAGCTGCAGCGACTATTCCGATCTGCCGCATTCCCGCGCCAAGGATCTTCCGCCAGCGGCCAGCCTCTTCGATGAAATCGGCATCGCCCACCAGAACGCTTCCGACCGGGCATGAGAGGCCTTTCGAGAGGCAGAACGTCGCGGTATCGACCGGAGCGGTCAGATCGCTCACCGGTATCTCCTGCGCCACAGCGGCATTGAACAGCCTGGCGCCATCGAGGTGAATTCGGAGGTTGTGCTCCCGTGCCGCATCAGCCATTGCGCTTGTGGCCTCAGGCGTCAACGCTCGGCCACTCGAAGCGTTGTGCGTGTTCTCGATGCAGAGCAGTTTCGTTGGAGGCTTGTGGTAGTCACGAGGCTTGACAGCTCCGTGGATCAACTCTGGATCAAGGAAACCCTCGCCATCGGTCGCAATGGGATACATCACCACACCACCCAGGACAGACACGCCACCGGCCTCTGAATTGAAGATGTGGCACTGGTCGCCAAGAATGATCTCGTCGCCGCGCCCGGCATGAGAGAGGACCGAGACGAGGTTGCCCTGTGTGCCTGATGCGACAAAAAGTCCGGCTTCCTTGCCAAGCATCTCGGCCGCTTTTTCCTGCAGCTGGTTCACAGTGGGGTCGTCGCCATAGACGTCATCTCCAACCTCTGCCTCGTACATGGCCTTCCGCATCTCGGGCGAAGGCTTAGTGACTGTGTCGCTGCGAAGGTCGACTCTGATGTCCATCTGTTAGTTCCTGACCGCTGGGGTTCCGTTAATGATCTGGCGACCGGATTCTACCAACGGGCAGGCTGTTCTGACCTGACTCTTTTTCAGGAAGCTCGAAAAAAGAAAAGCCCTCGCCAACGAGTGTTGGCGAGGGCAGCTCCGGATAGCGCCTGGTCGAGAAGGCGCCGAGGGAACTCCTACTTAACAGCCTGATGCCTGAGATACCTGTCCGGCCGTAGTCCAGGTGTAACTACACTTGGTCGGGTTCTGGCGCAGGTAGTTCGGGTACAGGGTCTGTGCACCGGTTGTACCGGTGTCAAAGTCAAACGACGAGAAGTCGTTTGATGCGGTTGTCTGTGCGGCTACGGCCGTCAGGCTAAGGTCGGCCATAAGCAAATCAACTGCGGCCTGCACTGTCTGTGCTTCCGTGTTGTTGGCTTCGGTATCACCGGACCCTACAAATCGGCTCACGTTTGGAATTACGACTGCTGCGAGGGCGGCGATGATGCCGATCACTACGAGCAGCTCGACCAGCGTGAAGCCTCTCGACCTGGCATTCACTTCGCTCTGCATGGACTTCCTCCAAGATTCATCGTGCGCCGAAAGCCGGCGCTACCCAATCGACACTACGGTCTGTGGATTTCGCCAGAGTTGTGATGAGGGTGTGGGCCGGGGTGGTTAAGGTTTGCTTCATAGCGGCCGCATGGTGAAGGTACGGTTACAGTCAGGTTGCTGTGCCGCTTTGGCCATTTGATGTGCCGGTGACCTTCAATCTGTGCACACAACCGCACCGTATACTCGAACTGTGACTACCCATCCAAACGGACAAGACAGCGCCGAGCCCGTGCCAGCAGATGCCGTAAGCGAGCATGCACCAGGGCCGATCATCCACGGTAAGCCCGACCGAAGATCGCTGTTCAAGGATCCGGTGCCGTGGATGCTCCTTGTGGCATCGTTCGGTCTGGATCAACTAACCAAGGCGATAGTTCGCGGGCAGCTACGTGTCGGAGAATCGTGGCCTGAAGAGGGCTTCTTCCGGTTCACCCACGCCTGGAATACTGGCACCGCGTTCAGCCTGCTGCAGGACCAGAGCACACTTCTCACATTTGTCTCCTTCGGCGCCGTCATCGCCCTCTATTTTGTTTACCGGTCCGTCGAATCTCCGACGATATGGGTTCGGATGGCATTCGGTCTGCTTCTCGGAGGCGCGCTGGGCAACCTGCTCGATCGCCTGAGGCTGGGACACGTCACAGACTTCTTCGACGTTGGCCCCTGGCCGATCTTCAACATCGCCGACTCATCAATCGTGGTCGGGATATTCGTGCTCTTCCTCTACTTCTGGTTCAACTCGGAAGATAAGAAAGAGAGCCAGGCTGAAAACTCGACTAGCGAAGCCGGCGATGCGGCCGCGATCACTCAACAGCCAGGCGTCGACACGCAGCAGGAACAGAGCTGATGGCGCGCCGCGTCGCGTGGCAGGTAACTGAGGAAGAGGCGGGAATTCGTCTCGATGCCGCCCTTTCCGGACGTGCCGAATGGCTGTCACGCTCGCGAACCCAGAACGCTATTCGCCAGGGCTCAGTAAAGGTCGATGGCGACATTGAGCTGCGGCCATCAACCACTCTTTCTGCAGAGAGTGAGGTTGAGGCATTCCTGCCAGAGCCCATCGAGGCCGATTCGCTGCCAGTACCGGCTGATGTGCCGGTCTCCATCGTCTACAGCGACGACCAGATCGCAGTGATTGATAAGCCCAGGGGCGTTTCGGTTCACCCAGGACCGGGCCACACTGACAACACGCTGGTGAACGGACTGCTGAGGCTGTTTCCACAGATCAAGGACGTGGGCGATCCAGCCCGGCCTGGAGTCGTGCACAGGCTCGACCTCGATACCAGCGGGCTGCTGGTCTTCGCTCTGACTCCAGAGGCGTATGCGAGTCTGGGGCAGGCGATGAGGCGGCGCGAGATCAGGCGCACCTACACAGCGCTTGTCCATGGCAGCGTCCAACCGCCGGAAGGCACAGTGGATGCGCCGATTGGCAGAGATCCCTCGAACCGAACACGGCAAGCGGTAGTCGAGACTGGCCGGCCGGCGCGAACTCACTACAGAACTGTCGAATCATTACAAAGCGCGACGCTGCTGGAAGTTGAGCTCGAGACTGGCCGCATGCACCAGATCCGTGTCCACATGGCGGCGATCGGCTTCCCGGTTCTCGGCGATGCGACGTATGGACGCGCTCCCAGTGTTACGAGTCTTGACCGGCAATTCCTGCACGCGTCTAAGCTGCAGTTCTCTCACCCGGAATCAGGCGAGCCGTTCGAGGCAGAGTCGCCGCTGCCCGCCGATCTTCAAGCCGTTCTCGACAACATGCGCGGCAACTGACCGTCCTGCTCGTTGTCATCCACCTTCAGGGTCGATACATTCAAGACATGAGCACCGACAATTCATCCCCTGTCCGAACGCGCTTCGCGCCCAGCCCAACAGGCCTGCTGCACATTGGTGGTGTTCGCACCGCGCTCTTCAGCTGGCTCATCGCCCGCCAGTCTGGTGGCCAGTTCATCCTGCGAATCGAGGACACTGACAGGGAGCGCTACGACGCCGATGCAGAGGCTTCGATTATGGAGTCCCTGCGCTGGCTGGGGCTCGACTGGGATGAGGGTCCGGACATTGGTGGGCCACACGCTCCGTACACGCAGTCTGAGCGTCTTGAGCTGTATCAGCAGGCGGCGAAAGACCTGATCGCGTCGGGTCACGCGTACGAAGACGACACGACTCCAGAGGAGCTGGAAGAGCTACGCGCGGCGCAGAAAGCGGCTGGCAAGCCTCCGGGCTACGACAACCGGGGCAGGTACAAGACTAAGGAAGAGATCGAGGCATCACGCGCTGCGGGTAAGCCGATCGTCGTTCGGTTCAAGATCCCTGACCTTGGCAAGCTCAAGTTCAAGGACGCTGTTCTGGACGAGATGGAGTTCGATCTGTCGCTTCTCCAAGACTTCGTGATCCTGAAATCGGACGGCTATCCCACGTATCACCTCGCCCACATCGTTGACGATCATCACATGAAGATCTCGCATGTGGTCCGCGGTCCCGAGTGGATACCTTCTGCGCCAAGACATGTTCTGATTCACCAGGCGCTTGGCTGGGATCTGCCTGAGTACGTTCACGTTCCGCTGATACTCGGCAAGGACAAGGCGAAGCTCAGCAAGAGGCACGGCGCGGCTTCTGCCACGGAGTACCGCGACGAGGGCTTCCTCTCTGAGGCGGTCTTCAACTTCCTGGCACTGCTTGGCTGGTCTCCCGGAGACGACACTGAGGTCATGGAACGAGCTGAGATCGTTGAGCGATTCTCTATTGACCGGATCCTCCAGAGCCCTTCGGTGTTTGATAGCGAGAAGCTGCTCTGGCTGAACGGAATCCACATCCGGCAGATGGCGGTGGATCAGTTGCTCGATCGCGTTCTGCCGGTTCTTGAAGCGCCCGAGTCTGAAGGCGGATTGCCAGATTCGGTGAGCAGGCCGCTCGACCGCGACTATGTCGCAAGCCTTCTGCCGCTTGTGCAGGAGAGGCTCAAAACGCTCAACGAGATAACTGATTCGCTGAAGTTCTTCTTTATCGACGACATAGATCTCGATGTCGAAGCGCTGCCCGGCCGCAAGTCCGACCCTGAAACTGCGGCACGCTCCCTTGAAGAATCGCTGGCTCTACTTAAGGAAGCAGAGCCGTTCGAGCCTGAGCACCTTGAAGCTGAGTTCAGGGCTCTTGCCGAAAAGCTGGGAGTGAAACCGGGGCCGCTCTTCACGCCGATCAGGGTCGCAGTCACCGGCTCAACAATGGCGCCACCGCTCTTCGACACTATCGTCGGCATCGGACGGGATCGCTGTATCGCACGACTCGAGTCGGCAATCGAGAAGCTGCGCGCCTCCTCATAGAGTTTGAGCAGCCGGGAAGGCAAACCGGCCCACTGGTTGCGGCGAACTCGCATGCAGAGCTGCGCGCTTTGCTGGATGATCGACCTGCAGCCACGCGCACACCGGGACGGAAGGCACGGATGTTAAGAGACGAGGGAACTGAGCCAAGCATCGAGTTCAAGCGGCGAATGAGGGAACGGGTTCAACGCACTCCCACATCGCTGATGATCGTTGCCGTACTGGTTCTGGGAGTGGCACGCCTCTTCCTTGTGGGCTGGAACGCCTACTGCAGGATGCGCCAGCTGGCGATGTCTGAGCGCATCGAATCCAGTCGGGATTTGAGGTCGAAACTGGTGAGACAGATGGCCAACCGGAATTGACCCTTACCTCTCATCTTGAGTACCATTAACGTCTGGCCGCGGCGATTCGTGGCCGAAAGCGTCCCAAAACGGTATCGGAGTCTGGCAGTTGGAAGTACGTATAAACGAAGGTGAGAGCTTCGAGGCGTTCCTGCGTCGCTTCACCAAACGCGTGCAGCAGGAAGGCATTGTCTCCGAAACCCGCCGTCGCCAGCACTTCGAGCCGCCCAGCGTGCTTCGCAAGAAGAAGGCCGCCTCTAAGCGCCGAAAGAGCGTGAAGGCGACTCTCAAGAACCGGTAAACCGGCACGTTTCCCCAGAAACAAGCGCCCTGTAATTGGGCGCTTTTTCATTTCCGCAGTTTTGACTGTCATTGGCGACCCTGACAGCCGCTACAATCTCTCGGTGCCTCCGGGCGCAGCCAATCCACCGCCTCCCAGCAAACTCCGGACCCATTCATGAAATTCGGGATAGTCGTCTTTCCAGGCACCTGGAGCGAGCACGACACTCACTATGCCGTGCGCGATGTCCTGGCCCAGGATGCTCGACTGGTCTGGCACAAAGAGACCGATATCTCGGACTGCGACGCGATCGTGGTTCCAGGCGGCTTCAGCTATGGCGACTACCTTCGCTGCGGCGCAATCGCCCGGTTCTCACCGGTGATGCAGTCGGTCCGGGAATTCGCAAATAGCGGCGGCCCGGTCATGGGCATCTGCAACGGATTCCAGGTCCTGTGCGAGGCCCGTCTGCTGCCGGGCGCGCTGGTGAGGAATGAGCACCTGGAGTTCAGGTGCGAGTGGGTGAACCTGCGGGTGGAGCGAACAGACACCGTCTTTACCTCGACTGCGTCACAGGGCCAGTTGCTGCGAGTGCCGATCTCGCACGGCGAAGGAAACTGGCAGGCCGATGCTGACACTGTTGAGCAGGTTGAGCGAAACGGCCAGGTACTTGTTCGCTATGCCACCGACAGCGGTGAAGTCTCCCCATCTTCGAATCCCAACGGCTCGATCAACAACATCGCCGGGATCATGAATGAGCGGGGCAATGTCTTCGGTCTCATGCCGCACCCAGAGAAGGCGTGTGAGGAGCTCATCGGCGGCGCCGATGGGAACGTTCTCTTCAGCTCCATCATCGAGTCTGCGCGTGCAGTGACGGCATAGTGCAGGTTTTCCGTTTCGCCGATAGCGGGTAGACTGCGCCTGCCTTGCACATCTGTGCATCTAGAGCCCGCGCACGAGCAATGCGCGTTTGGCCCCAAGCAGGAGGGACTCGATTTGACTCTAGAGAAAAGCGAATACCCGATCACGTATCAGGTCGACATGCCGGAAACCCTGAGCCGCTGGATGTGGCTGATCAAGTGGATCCTCGTGATTCCCCAGATGATCATCCTTGCAGTAATCGGCTTCGTGGCGATGATCCTGGTGTTCCTTAGCTGGTTCATCATCCTGATCACTGGCAAGCACCCAAGGGGCATATTTGACTTCGTGCTCAAGATGTATCAATGGAACACCAGGGTTGGGGCATATGCCGCTCACTTCACTGACGTGTATCCGGGTTTCGACATGGGCCCTATGCCGGAATACCCGGCGCGGTTGAATATCGAATACGCGGAGTCCAGGAATCGGCTGACTACGTTCTTCCGATACCTGTTGGCCATCCCGCACCTGGTGATCCTGAACATCCTGGGATTCATCATCGGGCTGGTCTGGCTGATCCACGTCGTCATCGTAGTGGTCACAGGCAAGCCGAATGCCGACATTTTCAAGTTCCTTGTTGGCTACAACAGGTGGAACATGCGGGCATACTTGTATGTGCTCCTGATGACCGACGAGTATCCGCCCTTTTCGCTGGACTGATCGATAGATAGCTCGAAAGGCCAGAGGTCGTGCGAACTCCACAACAGGCGTTCGCAGTAAAGACATGCCCGTAACCCAAGAGACGCTGGATGAAATAGCGCTCAGCAGAGCTGAGTATGAGGCCATAGTCGACCGCCTTGGCAGAGAGCCCGGCGACCTCGAACTGGGGCTATTCGGAGCTCTCTGGAGCGAGCACTGCGGCTACAAGCACACCAAGCCTCTGCTGCGTCGTTTGCCAGGAGATTCCAGCCGATTGCTGGTAGCACCAGGAGCAGAGAACGCTGGCGTGATCGACATCGGCGATGGCCTGGCGATCGCGATGAAGATCGAATCGCACAACCACCCATCCGCGGTCGAGCCGCTGCAGGGAGCGGCGACGGGTGTCGGCGGAATCGTGCGAGACATCTTCGCTATGGGAGCGCGTCCCATCGCGCTGCTGGATTCACTGCGATTCGGCCTGCCGCAGGAAGATGCGCACATCCAGCATCTCCTCCACGGAGTCGTTGGAGGCATCTCCTGGTATGGCAACTGCATCGGCATCCCCAACATCGGTGGTGAGACCTGGTTCGATCCCTCCTACGCGGGAAATCCGCTGGTGAACGCTATGTGCGTTGGCCTCATAGAGGACGCGCGCATAGTCAGCGCGACGGCGAAACGTCCCGGCGACCTCCTGGTGCTGGTCGGCGCTGACACAGGGCGAGACGGAATTCATGGCGCATCGGGTCTCGCATCACGCACATTCGAGGAGCAGGCGGAGATGCGCTCTGCCGTCCAGGTCGGAAACCCGTTCCTGGAAAAGGTCCTGATCGAAGCCTGTCTCGAAGCGATCGACATCCCGGGCGTCAATGGCATGCAGGACTGCGGCGCTGCAGGCCTCACATCAGCGGCTATCGAGATGGCTGAACGAAGCGGAATGGCGTTGACTATCGACGTCGCCCGCGTGCCTCGTCGTGAAGAAGGTATGACGCCATATGAAGTCATGCTTTCCGAATCTCAGGAGCGGATGCTGCTAGCAGTCGAGGAGCGAGCTGTGCCAGCCGTGACCGAGCTGTTTGAGAAATGGGACCTCGATGCGACTGTGATCGGTGAGTTCAACTCCGGCTCAGATGTGATCGTCTTCGACGGAGATGAGCAGGTCAGCACTACACCAATCGAGCCGCTCACGAACGCGCCTGAATACGCCTT
>JANQIZ010000019.1 GCA_028281895.1 Dehalococcoidia bacterium | reverse complement strand
GGGCGCGCGGCGAAGGCGGAACGCTCACCCAGGATGAACTGACACTTGGCACGTTCGGCACGTCCAACCTGGGGATGTTTGGCACCGATGTGTTCGCAGCGATCATCGTGCCTCCGCAGGCTGGCATCATCGCAGTGGGCGCAGTGAAGCCCGCCGCGGTTGTGCAGGACGGCGAGATCGCAGTGCGGCAGATCATGAATGCGACGATCTCGGCAGACCACAGGGTTGGTGACGGGGCCGAGGCTGCTGTGTTCCTGCGAGAGGTTCAGAGGAACCTGGAGAATCCCACGCGGCTGATTGTGTAGCCAGTTCTCGCGCTGCCAATTCCTGCTTCATCGAGCGCGATGATCACGCGCCGCACGAGTGACAGCGCCTCATAGTCCCCGAGGCATAAGCCGTCCCGAAACCTGCCATTTCAGGCCGTCCTGTCGCTGGTCAGTGGATACAATCTGCGGCATGTATTTCGCTGAAGATTTCTCCGATTCGGACCGCAAGATCCTCGACAGGTTCTTCACCAATACGGACAGGCCCGTCTTCGCACTGGTGAACCTGCCCGAAGTGGTCAAGGGTGCAATGTTCGCGCGCTACAGCCGTACGCCCAAGTCGCTGCGCCGACTATTCCTCGACGAGTTCTACGAGAACCAGGAAACCGGCATTTCGGCCATCTCAGACGCCATGTCTGGCGATGATTCTTCAGTGAAGCTGGAGCGGGCCGAGAAGCTGTACGAGAGAGTCTTCTCTGGCTTTGGCGACGATTCGGTGGCTCAGCTTGGTGGCGCGCATATCGCGTGTGAGCAGGCTTCGAACATCCTGACGAAGATCCTTGAGCGCGGCCGCCTCGCGGCGTACCTGGAGCAGAGCACTCGCTACATCTACTACGACCAGAAGCTGGGTGATCGATACCGCTTCTTCATTCCGCCCGAGATCCGCGGCACTGTGCTTGAGCAGGAGTTCGCGTCCGAGATGGACCGCCTGTTCGCCACCTACTCAGAGGTGGTCAACACCTGCCGCATCCACTACGAAAAGCAGTTCCCAAAGCAGCCCGGAGATTCCAACTTCATCTGGCGGAGCAGCATCCGCGCCAAGGCGTGCGATGCGGCTCGCGGGCTTTTGCCTGCGGCGACCACTTCGAATCTCGGGATATTCGCGACTGGACAGGCGTACGAGTCGATGCTGATCCGCATGAGGTCGCATCCACTGGCCGAAGCGCGTGACTATGCCGACATGATCCTTCACGAATTGCGGCAGGTGATTCCTTCGTTCTTGAAGAGAGTCGATGTGCCGAATCGTGGTGGCGTATGGGGCGAGTACTTCTCAGGCATCCGCAGGCAGGTCGAGGAAATCGCTGCGCGCATGGATGAATCGCCAGACGATGTTCCAGAGGTGCAGCTAACCGAATGGGATGCCGATGCCGAGCGGAAGCTCGCCGCGGCTGCGCTGTACGAGAGCTCTGACCTCCCGGACAGTCAGCTATCGAAGATCGGAGAGAGGCTTACCGATTCAGAGGTTTCCGAGATTCTCAGGGCGTATGTTGGCGAACGTTCGAACAGGCGTCACAAGCCGGGCCGGGCATTCGAGCGCAGCTTCTACCGATTCGATGTTCTGTCCGATTTCGGCAGCTTCCGCGACCTGCAGAGGCACAGGATGCTGACGATTGACTGGCAGCGTCTGTCGCCTGATTTCGGCTACAGCGTTCCGGATGTCATCGACGAAAACGATCTGCGGCAGACATGGGATGATTCGCTCGACCGCATGAAGTCGCTGTACGGACACCTGAGCGAA
>JANQIZ010000153.1 GCA_028281895.1 Dehalococcoidia bacterium | reverse complement strand
AAGCAGTCCGCCAATGGTCCCTGTGCTGTCATCAAGCACGCCAGGCTGTCCGCTGGAAGCCTCCGCTATCAGGCGTTCGCCGGATTCCGTCTCGACCTCTACATAGCTCCCGGCCAGTCCTGCAATGGCATTCCTGTTCTGCAGATCGGCGTTGAGCGTCCAGTCGGTGTTGTAGGCAACGACTGCCACGAGGGCGAGAACCAGAGCAGAGACGGTGACCGAGGCATACCTGGCTTTTGATGGCTGGCTGCCCTGCGATACGTCCGAGATCATCATGATCGAGAAGGCGACAAGTATTGAGACTGCGCCAACGTAGACGAGTATCTGCACCACGCCAACGAATTCGGCGTTCAGCAGGAAGAAGATCGCGGCAACGCCTATGAAGCTGCCTGCGAGAAACACCGCAGCCTTGAACACATCCTTCACCGTCACCACCATGACTGCTGCTGCGATGGTGATGATGGAGGTCACCCAGAATGCGAAGGTGACGATTCCTGATGCTTCGAAGGTATCGTTCACTTGCGCTCGTCCACCCAGCGTCGCTTGAGATCTTCGTCAGACGGCTGCTCGTGCCTGCCAGCGTCGTGGTGATCCTCGATCTGCTCGTCCTTGAACGGGTTGTACTTGCGCTCTTCAAACTGTGGCCGATACCAGCTTGAGGGCTGCTTCAGGTTGGATCGAAGCTCATCGACATCGATGACCAGGTTGTTCCGCTCGTAGTTGCCGCGCTCGAACTGGCTGCCCATGTGCAGCGCGTCGTAAGGACATGCCTCGACGCACAGGCCGCAGAACATGCATCGGCCCGTGTCGATATCGAACACGTCTATGGCGTAGCTCTCGCCTTCCTGTACATCTATTCCGCCCGGGTGAGTGACGATCTTGATGATGCCCAGCGGACAGTACTTGGCACAGCTGGCACAGCCGGTGCAGCGAGTCTCGAACCATGTGAACTCGTTCCCGCGGAAGCGTGTCGCCTGTTCCACGCGCTCCGGGATCGAGGCCATGAACAGCATCGCCTTGATGCCCTCTCGAGGGTTCGAGGCGATAAAGCTGACTGGATTCTTGCCGGCATGTTTCGCGGCCGCAAGCAACCCGACCCTGCGATCCGGGTACTGCACAGTGTGAGTGGCGCGCACGAAGTTGCGCATAGTGACGCCGAGCCCCTTGATGAGTCCCTGTCCTGGCATCAGTCGGCCACTCCTTCCAGCGAGGCCTCTTCGGTAGCGACCGGGTACTCGGGCAGCGCATCGCCCTTCGATTCGTCATACGGCTTTGCTGCAAGCAGCTTGCCGATCAGCCAGATCGAGGGGAAGAAGACCGCCCAGTTAACAGCCGCCATGATCCACAACTCACCTGCGCTGAATAGCGAGCCGTCTGCCTCTCGGTCGGACATCGCTGCCGTCAGGATGGCGGTGACGACGAGGTTGATTAGCGTGAGCTCGAACAGCCCTTTCCATGCGATGGCGAGAACCTGGTCGATGCGGAGCCGCGGCCATGTGGCTCTGATCCAGATGATCAGGAAGAGGACGCCAACGAGCTTGGCTACGAACCAGATATGAGATGGAATCGGCTCCCATCCGCGCCAGCCGGACAGGAAGACAGTCGTGATGATGGCAGCGCCGGCGATGGTCGCGGCCCACTCCGCAAGGAACAGAACACCGAACTTCATGCTGGAGTAGTCGTTCAGGTGACCAGCTGCCAGCTCGGACTCCGCCTCTGTCAGGTCAAATGGCGTGCGGCTCATCTCGGCAAGAGCGGCAAGGAAGAACACCAAGAAGCCTAGAGGCTGGACGATGATGAACGGAACGTGCTGGGCCTCGATGGTTCCTGTCATCGAAAGCGTTCCCGTGATCATCAGGACGCCCAGCAGCGACAGCGCCATCGGAATTTCGTAGCTGACCAGCAGCGCTACAGCTCTTAGCCCGGAGAAGATGGCGATTCGGTTGGCAGATGCCCATGCGGCCATGGCGATTGCAAGACCACTGGCCGAGGTGATGGCGATGACGAACAGCAGGCCGATATTGATGTCAGCGACTACAGTGCCGATCCCGATTGGAATCACGGCAAAGACCATGAGCACAGGGATCACCATGACGATGGGCGCAAGGTTGAAGAGGAAACGGTCTGCCTGGTCCGGAACGATGTCCTCTTTGAACATCGTCTTCACTGCATCCGCTACAGAAGTGAGCGATCCCAGTGGTCCCCATCGGTTGGGGCCGACTCGGTTCTGGAACCTGGCAAGAATTCGGCGCTCTCCCCAGATCAGCGCGAGCACGCCACCCAGCGCTCCCTGGATGAACAGGTTGGCGATGACGAACGCTGTGATGGCGAATGCCACCCACTCCCAGCCTGATGGCAAGAAGCCCGAGTCGTAGCCATGACTCACGCAACCCTGTGAATCCCCTGCCATGTAGCAGTAGATGTTGCGGAACAGCGAGTTGTCGAGGAATCTTTCGTTCATCGATCGACCTCACCCATGTTGAGATCGATGCTTCCGAAGCTGACGAACAGATCGCCCATGAGGGTGCCGATGAGCATCTCGCGCAGAAGCGTCAGGTTGATGAGCGAAGGGGCGCGAACATGACATCTATAAGGCGATATACCGCCGTCGGACACCAGGTAGAAGCCAAGCTCGCCCTTTGATCCCTCTATTGCTCCATATGCGTCGCCCGCAGGAGGTCGAACCAGGAATGGCACCTCATCATGCGAAGGACGCACCGGACCGGGCTCGATCTTCTGTGCGCACTGCCGAATGATCTTGATGCACTCGCGCATCTCCTCCATCCGCACCCAGTAGCGGGCAAAGTTGTCGCCTGCCGTGTGCAGAGGCCGCTCGAACTCAACCTGATCATAGAAGTCGTACGGATCGCGATGCCTGAGGTCCCAGTCGACGCCCGATGCTCTCAACATAGGGCCGGTTATAGATGCGTTTACAGCGACATCCGGCGGCAGCACTGCGACGCCCTTGGTGCGGGCGAAGATGATCTCGTTGCCGGTGAGGTAGTTCTCCAGTTCATCGATCCTGTGAGGAAGTTCTTCAAGGAACGAGTGCAGCGTCGGCCAGAACTCGTCTGGCGCGTCCATGAACACGCCGCCGGGCCGCAGGTACGAGTTGGTGATTCGAGCGCCGCACAGCATCTCGAACATCGAAAGAATAGATTCGCGCTCGCGCATGACGTACGTGAGCGGAGTTCCCCATGAGCCAAGGTCCTGCAGCAGGAATCCGACAGCCACGAGGTGACTGGCGATTCGCTGTAGCTCACCGGCGATCATCCTGAGCCAGACGCCACGTGGCGAAGGCTCGATGCCGCAGAGCTTCTCAACAGCCAGCATGTAGGCCTGGTTTGAGAGCATCGACGACACGTAGTCCATGCGGTCTGTCAGCGTCACGACCTGCTGGTACGTGCGCTCCTCGGCGAGTTTCTCGGATCCGCGATGGAGGTATCCAAAGATCGGCTCAACATCGATGATCTCTTCGCCGTCGAAGGTGACGCGAAACCGGAACACTCCGTGTGTGCTCGGGTGCTGAGGCCCGAGGTTGATGGATATCGGTTCTGTCTTAACAGTCACGACTGTTCTTCCACCGGAACTAGTGACTGCTGATACGTCGCGAAGTCCTTGCGCAGCGGGTGTCCAGGGAACCCTTCCCAGAGCGCGATGCGCTTCAGGTTGGGATGGCCCTCGAACCGAATCCCCATCAGATCGTAGATCTCCCGCTCCTGCAGCTCCGCGCCGCGCCATATTGGAGTCACGCTCGGGACAGTCGCCTCAGCCCGGCCCCAGCCGCACTTCGCCTTGATCACACCACGTGCGTTCTTGGGGAGTGAAGTCAGGTGATAGACAAGCTCGAAGTGGTCGATGTAGTCGACCGCGGTCACTCCGCTGAGCAGATCGAACTTGAACTCTGGTCCTTTGAGGAGGCCTTCGCAGACCTCATGAATCCGGTCGACCTCGACCCATGTATCGGAGTCGTTGCTGTCGACCGTCGCTCCAGGCGCAAACTCCTCAATGGCTTCGGCGAGCTTCTTGCCGTTCCATGACTGGGTCATGCCGTACCTGCCGGCGTGCCAGAGAGGCTGTAGCGCTTGATCTTCTCGTGCAGTTGCATGATGCCGTACAGGAGTGCGTCTGGCCGCGGCGGACAGCCGGGAACATAGACATCGACTGGAACGATGTGGTTGACGCCTGGGACGACCGAGTAGCTCTCGTAGTACGGACCGCCGCTGGTAGCGCAGACACCCATGGAGAGAACCCACTTTGGCTCGGCCATCTGCTCATAGAGGCGTCGGAGGGGTACGGCCATCTTCCATGTGACTGTGCCAGCCACGATCATCAGGTCGGCCTGGCGGGGCGTGGCCCTGAACGCCTCCATGCCGAATCGCGCGATATCGAACCTGCTCATCGCCGTGGCGATCATCTCGAAGGCGCAGCATGCGAGCCCGAACTGAAGAGGGAAGACGGAACTCTTGCGAGCCCAGTTGAGCAGCGTGTCGACAGAGGTGACGATTGCGCTTCGCTCAAGGTCTTCCGGGCTGTCGATCAAAGGCTCGGCGAAGGGCTCGAGGTGAGTCGCCTTCATCTGGTTGATCTCGTGACCTTCGGCGGCGTCGGTATCCCAGGTGGTGCGGATCAGCGACGATTCCGGATAGAAATCGGCTGGAGCGCCATAGACGCCTTCGAGTTCCTTTAGCAGTCGGGCATCAGGACTCATTGCCACTCCAGCGCTTTCTTGCGCCATGCATACAGGTAACCCACCGTCACGATGAACAGGAATACGAAAACTGCCCCGAGCGCGGCCCAGCCGAACTCTGATGAAAGGACTCCGTGCCTGACAGCCCACGGGTAGAGAAGCACCGTCTCAACTTCCGCTACTACTACTACGCTTTGCTATTCGTGGCCTTCGACGTTGAGACGGTGCTTCTCTACCCGTGGGCTGTCAGGCACGGAGTCCTTTCATCAGAGTTCGGCTGGGCCGCGCTCGGGGCAGTTT
>JANQIZ010000152.1 GCA_028281895.1 Dehalococcoidia bacterium | reverse complement strand
GACTGAGCATCGACGAGCTGTTTGGGATGTGGGTCTCGCAGCGGCTGAGCACTGTCTCGGGCGCGGTGCCCGGCGGCATGGGAGTTGGCGCAGCGTTCGCCAAGGTGCTGAGCTCTCTCCCGACAGAGCGAAGACAGCGCTTCGAGCTGGTGCTGTCACGAGTGATGGTGGGAGCGACCCCACCTGTCGGCGCGCTCAAGACGATAGGCCCGATCGACCCCGATATCTACACTGCCTGCGAAAAGGCGTTTCTGAACGGAAACGCGCTGCGGCTGACGTACGTGGACCGCAACGGGAACCGGACCGAGCGCGTCGTGGCTCCACACGGCCTGCTGGTTACAGCGCCGCTCTGGTATCTCCTGACGTTCGATGACCTCAGGAAAGCTGCAAGAACTTTCCGGCTGGACCGCATCGTCGCGGCATCGGTCGATCCTGTGCTTAAGTTCGAACCGAGAGACCCGCGAGAGCTGTTCGCACAGATCGCGCAGCACGTGGGAGAGGTTCGCGAATGAGCGGTCTTCTTGTCCGTACTCTGGCTCTGCCTCAGCAGGCTAGAACATGCTTGAGCCGCCGGAGAGTATTACCGACTCGCCGGTGATGTACTGCGATTCGTCAGAGGCGAGCCACGCTGCGGTCCGGGCGGCGTCTTCGGCCTGCGCGATGCGCCCCAGAGGCACGGTCGTGTTGGACCTGTTGACCATCTCGTCCCTGAACTCCTCAGTCGTCATGCCGTCCGGCTTGAGCGCTGAGGCCATGCCGTAGACGCGTTCTGTCTCGACAAGAGATGGGCAAATGGCGTTGACGTTGATCTGGTGGGGAGCGAGCTCATGCGCTAGCACCTGTGTGAGACCGATGACGCCGAACTTGGATGAGCAGTAGGCGGCGAACCGCGCATTGCCCTTCTTGCCTGACACCGACGAGATGTTGATGATCTTCCCGCCTGGCTCCCGGCTGAGCATGTGCCGGGCGACGGCCTGTGACATGAGAAACGTGCCCTTCAGGTTGGTCTCGATGATGCGGTCGAACTCCGACTCCTCGAGGTCGACGACAGGCACACGGTCTTTGCCGGCAAGCGCGCCGGCGTTATTGACGAGGATGTCGATACGGCCAAACTGATCGATCGCCCGCGCCATGATGGATTCAACATCAGCAGTGCTTGCCACGCTGCCCGTCACGCCAATCGATTCTCTTCCCAGGCCGCGGATCTGATCGACGACTGCCGGCATGCCTCCCCAGTCACCACGGCCCTCGTTCGTGATGTCGTTGACGACGACGTCAGCGCCCTCTTCAGCAAGGCGAACCGCTATCGCCCTGCCTATCCCGCGCTCACCTCCGGCACCGGTGACAAGAGCGATCTTTCCGTCGAGGTTGTACATCGATCATCCACCTTCGCTCAGCCGCTGATTGACAGCTCCAAGTACATCTTCGGCAACTTCGAGCGCGCGCTCGGAGTCCAAAGCATCATAGGCCTCGGCCGGCACGCCTCCGGGAAGGCTCTCCGGGTATCGCGCGCCAAGAAAGTGCTTGTCCAGCAGTATGGCTATCGACTTCACCAGGTCGAACGACTGATCGAAGGCCAGGGCGTCTTCGCAGAGATCGGCGAGAGAGTGGCCCCACACCTGCTCGGCACCGCGTGCGTACAGAAACCCGGTGACTGCTTTTTCCGCCACCTGGTGGCAGAGGAAGCAGGCGAGCGCGTGCCTGCCCTCAACGGCGTTCGCTTTCGCTGCGTCGAGATCGTGGCTCGCCTGCGATATCCACGCTTTCGCTCGACGGTCTGCCGCATCAGCCATATACAAGCTCTCCTTCGGTTGCCGCCTGTATCAGCAGCGGATCAGTCTCGCTGTGACTGTCGAACTCCTCGGACGTGAAGACGCTAAAGCGAACGCCCACTCTCGGCCGGAGATGAATGTTCCAGAAGTCGGCACGCCGCTGCCACGGCTCATCCGTTTCCTGGATCAGGACAAGGTCGAGAATAGATTCGGCGGTGACTCGTCCCATGGCCAGATCGCCAATGATCCACATCCGCACCATGCCGAGCTGCGGCATCTCGGAGACCAGCCGCTCCAGCTCAGCATCAAGCATCTGCCTTCGCTGGCTGGCGAAGCCGAACATTATCGGCATGTCGAAACCCCTGGGAGGTGTGCGCCATGCCTCATCAGACGGTGAAGAGGAACGGCGACTTTGGCTTCTCCCAGATCTCTTCGGGGCTCAGCTCGTACGCCTCTTTCTCGTAGATCTGGATGCGGTGCGAGCCAAAGTCGGGAATGTACATGAGACCGTTTTCGCCGTTGCCCTCGAAGCGGACTGAGGCCGGGCCTCGCAGACGCTTTGTAGGCTCGAGCGGAGCCATCTCCCGCACCCGCAGCGCCTTGGCATTGGACATCACGTAGATGCGCCCGCTCTTGGAGAGCACGGAGTCGCCAATGAACCTGTCGACGTATCGTCCATCCTTGTCGTACTGAACCACCCGGTGATTTCCGCGGTCGGCAACGTAGATGTCTCCGTGATGATCGATTGTCACTCCAGCCGGACGGCTCAGGATTCCCTCTTCGAAGCCTTCGCTGGGCCTGTCGCCGAACGAGTCGATGAACTCTCCGCTTGCGGTGAAGCGCTGGATGCGGTCGTTCCGCCAGTCGCCTACGACGATATTGCCATCTTCATCGACAGCGACACCCCACGGCATGTCCAGAGCGCCTTCTGCGCTTCCGTGCGAGCCGAACTTGCTGATGAACTTGCCGTCAGGAGTGAAGGTCTTGATTCGGTGGTTCAGTGTGTCAGCGACGACAAGGTTTCCGTCGTTGTCGAAGGCGATCCCTGAAGGACGGTTCAGCTGGCCGTCGCCGGAGCCTTCTTCGCCCCACTTGCCAAGGCTCTGGCCCTCGCGGTCCCACTTC
>JANQIZ010000134.1 GCA_028281895.1 Dehalococcoidia bacterium | reverse complement strand
TTCATGTGATAGGCCAATCGCAGGAGACGTACATCATCTGCGAAGGCCCGGACGGCATCTACCTGGTCGATCAGCATGCGGCGCACGAGCGGGTGCTCTATGAGCGCGTGACCAAACAGTTCGCAGATCGCGCCGCAGAATCCCAGCCGCTTCTCGAGCCTGAAACCATCGAGCTGTCGTCAACGCACTTCGCAGAGCTTTCAGGACATGCAGATGAGCTTGCTGCGGCCGGGTTCATTGCCGAGCCGTTCGGCGACCGCGCAGTGCTGTTGCGCTCGGTTCCCTCGATGCTGGCATCTGCTGGCAAGTCGGGACGAGACGCGCTCATCGGCCTGCTCGATGGAATGGCTGATGGCCAGCGCTCAGGCTGGTGGGCGGAACGGATGCTGGCGACCATCGCCTGTCACGCATCTGTCAGGGCAGGGCAAAGGCTGAGCAATGACGAGTCACGCGCCTTGATTCGACAGCTGGAGGAATGCGAGCAGCCGCGGACATGCCCACATGGCCGGCCAACGATGGTCCACCTCGACTCAGGAACCCTGGAGCGTGAGTTCGGCCGCCGCTACTGATCGCTCGCAGGGACGTGGAGCAGGTCGACGCCGGGGACGGAGTGCTCGAACCGGAAGATCCGGCCCTGCAGCTCAGAGGTGACGAAGACCGACTTCATGTGCGGTCCGCCGAACGCAATGTTCGAAGGGGCCCAGTTGGCGCTGTAGTACAGCTCAACCAAGTCGCCTTCAGATCCCACCAGTGCGAGGGAGTTGATGCCGGGCAGCGCCTGGAAAACGTTCCCGTCCGTATCCACCGCCATTCCGTCTGGAGATGCGGGCTCCCTGAATCGGCGGACGAGCCTCTCCTCAAGCGGGTTACCGTTCGCATCGAAATTGAAGCGGATGAGCCGATGCGCCCTCATCTCGGCGATGAACACGCCCTTGCCAGCCGCGCCCATATCGATGCCGTTTGGGTATGCGAGATCAGACACGAAGATGCCTGTCGTGCCGTCTGGCCTCACCCGGTACACAGGGCTTATCGCCGGGTCTGGCACAGGGGTGCGGGCAGGATCGGTGAAAAGGAGGTCGCCATTCGGCAGAAACGCAAGATCGTTCGGACCTCCGAACTGGCGTGACTCATGCTCAGTAGCGAACTCCTCTACCTCGCCGCTCTCCGTAAGCCGCAGGATCGCCCGGCGCCCGGCATCGGCAATGTGCAGCACACCGTCTGCAGAAAACGCGAGGCCGTTCGGCCTGCCGCCAGTGTTGGCGACAACTCTCGACTTCCCATCCGACTCCAGCACCAAAACGTCGCCTGTGCCAGCGCTGACAAAGTAGAGCTTGCCGTCAGGACCCCATGCCGGACCCTCAGGAACATCGATGCCCTCGACAACTACTTCAAGTCCGGCTGGCAGGAGTTCAGGCACTTCTGTGGTCAAGGTTCTCTCGCGCTTCGGCTGCTGATATCTAAACGGCTCATGTGCCGTCCGGCAAACGAGTCTAGCATCGGGATCATGACGCGCACGCAACACAGCGATTGAGCCTGCGATCCGTCTCTGGTAGATTCATGTGAATACCGACCGACCAGTCGGTCGGTTGAATCCGCTTCCCTCAACCTGCGACACCTGCACGAGCGCCATTGACCGCACACCAGGCAGAGACACGAGAACGCATCCTCGAAGCCGCTGAGGCGGTGTTCGCCGACCACGGCTATCACGACGCTATCGTCGATGAGATCGGCCGCCGGACATCGCTGTCGAAGGGCGGTCTCTACTTCCATTTCCCCAGCAAGGAAGGGCTCTTCTTCGCAGTGCTCGACCGCCTTGCCGGCAGGCTCGTGGAGCGATCCACCAGCGCGGCAAGTGTCG
>JANQIZ010000133.1 GCA_028281895.1 Dehalococcoidia bacterium | reverse complement strand
CATCGAAGAACCGCACCAGCTGTGCTTCCTGCGCCTCGGCATCCTTGTAACCAAGCTCGGCCAACGGCGTCGTAAACGCATTGTCGAACAACAGATACGACAGCAGATCCGCTTCCTTGAAGTTCTCGTCCGTCGCCGACGCCCGAATGAACATCCGAAGGAACGCGTTCAGCTCGATCGGACTCTCCGAGTCAGGAACCCTGGTTCTGCACCCGCGACAGGATCTGTCGAGGCTGGTTTCACTTGCGCCACCGATCCACATCGCCGTGATCGAGCCAGGACAGGTGCTGCCATCTCTCGACGAGCTGTTTGCAATCGAGCGTGCTGCGAAGCTCGACGGCACGCTGACCAGCACCGCGAACCTGATCTCAGGCCCGAGCCGCACGGGCGACATCGAGGCGACCATCGTGAAGGGGATTCACGGGCCAGTGGAGACTCACCTGATAATGGTGGGCTGATCAGCGCGTTGTTCCGAGTCTAGGTCTTAGCTAGACGTCCTACGAATCGGTATCGATCTTGCCGGCTGCATTCGCCTTGTTTACCGCAGTATTGGTAGCCGCGTCTTCGGCTTCTTGTCCTGCCTTGTTCTTCTTCTTCTCTACGTATTTGACGATTTCGTGAACCGGTCCTATTCCCAGTCCCAGTATCAATCCGGTCAGAACATCACCATTGTCAATAGACGTGCCAGCCATAGAGCTAACCACATCTAGTTCGAATACCAGTGCTATGACTAGCCCGATAATGGTCCCGAACCCGAGCGCGAAAACTCGCCGCCAGAGAGCGTTCGCTGCCTTCTTCTCGTCAGAACCTTCATCCCTGAATATCGTCTTCTTGACGTAGTTGCTGAACGGTTCTACAAACCGTTCAATTGCGATCGCCAGCGCCCCTATCAGTACTAGAGAATCGGTCATGTGCCTCTCCAAATTGGCAGTTCATGTCGATCAGTAGCCGATCTTTTACCGTACTCGGACCAAATCTGTCAAGATTCACGCGAAATTCGCACGCCCTACTACTGTGAACACTGTGATTCGAAGACTGACGCTCTCAGAGTAAGAAATCGGGCACCTATTTCCTTGGAGAGCCAGCGCCTGACTCACTCCTCCCGAGCTGCCGTCCATTTCACTCTGCCCAGATCCTGCGCCATCGACCTGTACCTCTCCCGCGCCGACTCTCTCATGCTCCGGTAGATCGGTACGAAACCCAGCACCACAGCCAGCAGCCCGGCCGTGCCTGCAATCCCGGTGAGCGCGTCTGCGAATGAGCCTTCAATGAAACCGCCGAAAGTGCGAGTCACAACGCTGATCGACAGCAGCGCAAACGCGGCATCCAGCAGTCGATGGCCGGGAAGCACCGATCCCTCGAACAGCGGAATCATCCGGCATCCCATGCCGATGACCATTGACGTGGCGAATCCCATCGTCACGATGTGGATCACAGGCTGATTGGCCTCGGCCGGGAGAATGGTCGCATCGGCCAAAACCTCCAGCGCCTCTATGAAGACAAAACCGGCGCCGATCGCCAGCCACGCGTATGCAGGTCGGATGAACCACCCAAACCTGGAGTAAGCGCCGGGAGAGATCGGCGGACGCCGGACCGTCGACGGCTCAAGCACCCGCAACGCGACAACAAACACCGCGATTCCGACCGCCATAATCAGTCGGCCTGCTGCCGTTATCTCTGGCTCTGACTCGAACACTCGTGAGAAGACCGCGATAGTCAGTCCGCCATGAAACAGCACGAAGGCCGCCTTCTCAGCTAACCCGTATACCGGCCTCAGTCCAAGGAAACCGCTCACGGCCCGAGTGCTGACACCCATGATGAAGCTGCCCACGAAGCCGTAAAGCCCTGCCTCTGTGACCGCAGTGCTGAGAAAGAACGGGGCGATCGACGCTTCGTGATCGAACAGCCACCAGCCAAGAGCGAGGTGGATCGCAGATGCGGTAACGAACCAGAACATCGCAGCATGAATCCACCGCTCAACCGGACCTGCCGGGGAGTCGCCAGCGCGCAATAGCGGAAAGATCGTGAGCACGTATATCAGCGCGCCGATAAGCAGCAGGATGCCGCCTGCGATCACCAGCAGTCCTGTCATCGGATGCTCATCAATGCTCTGGCCGGAGAACCGCAGGATCACGCCGCCGAGCACCGAGTAGAGCGCTACCCGCTGTGGCAATGGGAACCGCAATCGCCCGTTGCGGAAGCGCGGCACAACGTGGAACGAGATGCCCATCGTGAAGAGTCCGGTGAAGCCGAAGATCTGCGCCATGCCGTGCGCCTGCGCATGAGTGATCCACCAGATCCCGCGGTCGACCCCGAACGAATCGGCAACCAGCATGCCTGACCCCGTTGCGAACCCCAGCAGTATCGACAGAATGAACGCAGACCGCACAAAAGGCCGGTAAAGCCTCTGCGCCGACCACGGAGTCGCCGGGTATTTCTGAGATCTGCCTGGCTCTGCGCTGGCCACTGCCGGCGAGAGGCTGAGCCTGCTGGATGTGTCTGACCGGTTCATCCGGCCAAGTCTCTCATCGGGCAAGCATGCAAGACATGGTCGCCGCGTGAGAATTCGACAAAGCCGGTCCTATCCCGTGTGATGGCCCGCAGCGTGCTCCGGCGCTTCCACGTGAGTCTCAACAGGCGTGTTGCCAACGAGGAAATCGAAGTCGCAGCCATCCGGCGCCTGCATCACATGGTCCAGGTACAGTCGGCGATAGCCACGCTCTTCACGCTGCGCGCCACCGTGCCATGCTGCCGAATCTCCCACCGTGCCAGCGACGGCATCTCTGCGACGCCGCAATTCCTCCGCATCTACCAGCAGATCCAGTTTGCGCTCCTCCACATCGATCTCGATCATGTCGCCGCTCTCGACCAGCGCCAGCGGACCGCCAACAGCCGATTCGGGAGCCACGTGCAGCACGATCGTCCCGAACGCAGTTCCCGACATGCGCGCGTCAGAGATGCGAATCATGTCCCGCACGCCTTGCTGCAGAAGTTTGCGCGGCAGCGGCAGGAAGCCCGCTTCAGGCATTCCCGGACCGCCGACAGGCCCCGCAGCCTTCATCACCAGGATGTCGTCCGCCTCAACATCTAGATCAGGATCATCGATCCGCAGCTTGAGGTCGATGGGACTCTCGAACACCACTGCTCGCCCTCGATGCTTCATCAGCTCAGGTGACGCGGCCGAGACCTTGATCACCGCGCCGTCAGGAGCAAGCGACCCCTTGAGCACCGCCAGGCCGCCTTCATCGCTCATCGCCCCTTCGCGGGGCAGCACCACATCGTCGTTGTAACACTCTGCATCAGCGATCTCCTCGCCAAGCGTCTTGCCACTGACCGTCATGCAAGAGCCATCGAGCAGATCCTCGATTCGCTTCAGCACGGCGGGCACGCCACCGGCATAGAAGAGATCCTCCATCAGGTATTTTCCAGACGGCTTGAGGTTCAGCACGGTGGGCGTAGTTCGAGACAGATCGTCGAAGTCCGACAGGTCGAGCTTGATCCCTGCCCGGCCTGCAATGGCGGTGAGATGAACGATCGCATTCGTGCTTCCGCCCATCGCAAGCAGCGTGCGAATAGCGTTCTTGAACGCAGCCTCGGTCATGATGTGCGATGGCCTCACGCCCTCGTTCGCCAGCTCAACAGCCCGCGCGCCGGCACGCTCGGCAAAGGTGGAACGGCGCGAGTCTGCTGCAGGTATCGCCGCGCCGCCAGACAGCGTCATTCCCAGCGACTCGCAGAGCGCCGACATCGTCGAAGCGGTTCCCATCACCATGCAATGGCCGGGAGAGCGGTAGATCGCCTCCTCCATCGAGTCATACTCGTCCTGCGTGATCGTTCCCGCGCGCAGCTCCGACCAGAACCGTCGGCAATCTGTGCAAGAGCCAAGATCCTCGCCCCGCCAGTTGCCGCGCAGAGAAGGTCCGCCGGTGACGATGATCGCTGGCAGATCGGCAGAGGCAGCGCCCATCAACGCGGCAGGCGTCGTCTTGTCGCAGCCAGCCAGGAGCACCACCCCGTCTATCGGCAAGCCGCGGACCATCTCCTCGATGTCCATAGACATCAGGTTCCTGCACAGCATCGAGGTTGGCGAAAGAAAGAACTCGCCGAGCGAGATGGTCGGGAACTCAAGAGGGAATCCACCGGCACGGATGATGCCGCGCTTCACGTGCTCGGCCAGGTCGCGCAGGTGCGAGTTGCAGTGAACGGCCTCGGACCAGCTGTTAGCGATGCCAATGACCGGCTTGCCTGCGAACGAGTCTTCCGACCAGCCCTGCGCCTTCAGGCCGGCGCGGTGCAGGAAGCCCTCAAGGTCTCGTGCGCCGAACCACTCCTGGCTGCGCAGGATCCTGTTCGATTGGCCGGTTCCGTTCGATGGCATGGAAGTTAGTCTCCGGAGTGCGATTGCTAGCCGACAATCAGGCTGGCTGCGTAAGATACCGGAACGTGGCTATGTTGAACGCAGCCCGGCAATTGACTGCGGGAGGAGATCAGATCTCGATGTCGCAAGAACACGAGATTGCCCGGGACGCTGTCCCTGTACCGGTTCAGCACGACGGCATCGATTATCTGTTCTCGTGGCATCCACCGGAGCATACGCCTGACGGTCAGCGATATGGGTCTTCCGGGCTGTGCCTGACAGACGACGGAATGATGATCGCAGTCAGCCCGGACGGCGAGGCATGGTGGCCGCCAGGTGGCAGGCCGGAAGACGGTGAAGACTGGCACGCGACGCTTGTGCGGGAGGTCAGGGAAGAGGCCTGCGCCACGGTAGATTCAGCGACTCTGCTGGGTTTTGTTCGTGGAGAGGCGATTACTGGCCCACGAAAGGGCCGCACACTGGTCAGGTCGTACTGGTTCGCAAGAGTCCAGCTGCATGAATGGAACCCTTCATACGAGATACTTCACCGACGCGTCGTGGATCCTGATGAGATTCTTCGCGTGCTTGATATGCGATGGGGCGAACTGCCGATCTCCAGGCGATGGCTCGCCGAAGCCCGCCGCGTGATGACGGAACAAGAAAAATGACCACCACTGAACCCACCAAACAGACTCGCTTCCCAGAATTTGCCGCGTCTGGCACGCCTGAGCAGATCGGCCATGCCATCGGCGAAGAGTTCCGAGACAGCATCCGCGGCATGAGCGATGTGCTGCTGGAACGATTCAACCGAAGCGCGGCAACGCCAATCTCGCAGGAAGAGGCGGACGCCGTTGCGGCTGCCGCGGTTCCGTTCGCAGAGGACTACGCGCCAGACTCTATCGCCGAGTTGCGTGCGACTGCCCAGGCCGCCGGGCTGCCATTCGAGCGGCTGATGCTAATCAACGTCCGAAGCATGCTCTCCGCACCAGAAGGCTGCACCTCGGTCATGGTCGGCGCGGAAGCGTCAGCCAGCGGCAATGGACTTGCAGGGCAGAACTGGGACAACGATCCCGCGATGGACCCGTGTTCCGCCGTCATCACTCGACATCCAGAAGGCAAGCCAGCCTTCAAAG